>JBAVCR010000591.1:0-1868 GCA_049586815.1 Anaeromyxobacteraceae bacterium | reverse complement strand
GCGATCCGGTACACGTACCAGTCCCACCCGGAGAGCCCGGCGTAGGGGAACACGCGCGCGAGCGCGTAGCGGGTCCCCGTGGGCCCGAGGATCACCGGGTCGGGCGGAGGGTCGCCGTCGAAGTGGTGCACGAGCACCCAGCGCGGCGCCCCGGAGGTCCACTCGCCCGACTGGAGATACCGGAACCGGTTCACCCCGGGGAGATCCCGGAGGTGGCGGCCGATGACCGTCGCGTTCCGGAAGTCGTGGTCGCTCCCCACGGACGCCACGGGCCCGGGCTCGCTCCCCAGGATGAAGGCGAGCGCGTCCCGGTAGTGTCCACGACCGTCGCGCACGAGCCGGGCGAGCGACGCACCGTTCCCGGCCAGGAAGAGGATCGCCATCGCGACGACCGCCCGGAGCCCGGGCTTCCCGGTGCGCGCGAGGGCGACGGCGCCGCTCGCCGTGAGCCAGAGGAGGAACGGGATGGCGACGACGAAGTAGCGCGGCGCCAGGTACTCGGGACGGGTGGCGAAGAGCACGGCCGCAGGCCCGAGCAGGATGACGACGAGGAAGAAGAGCCATCGCGGGTCGCGGTCCCGGAAGAGGCGGGCGAACCCGATCGCGGGGAGCGCGAGGAAGGGCAGTGCGGCCCATTCGAGAGGCCCGGTGGGGAGCCCGAAGGTGTTCCGGACGAGCTCGCGCAGCACGTCGAGGAGCCGGTACTCGGGGCCGCCCCCGATGGCCAGGAGGCGGAGGTCCACCGCCCAGAGGGTGAGGAAGAAGGCGACGGGTGGCAGGAAGGCGAGGGCGAGGCTGCGGACGAGCCCCGGCTTGCTCGCGTCCTTCCAGGCGGCCGCGCCGGCCCAGGCCAGGAAGGCGAGGAACGCGTACAGGAACGTGAGGTGGGAGAGGAGCCCGAGCATCGCCGCTGCCGCGAACCCGAGGGCCCAGGTCCACCTGCCCGTCGCGAGCAGGCGGTCGAGCGAAGCATACGCCGCGACGGCGAAGAGGAGAGCCGGGCCGTAACCGCGCGCCTCCGATCCGTAGTGGACGAGCACGTACGAGAAGGCGAGCAGGAAGGCCCAGGCGAGCGAGAGGGCTCGATCACGACGAATTCCCGCGGCGGCCACGGCCACCATCGCCGTCCCGGAGAGGATGGCGAGGAGGCGGGCCGTGAGCGGGCCCGCGTCGTACCCCACGAGGACGAGCCACAGGGTGTTCAGGTGGTGGTTGTTGTCGTGGTGGAGCTGGGTGAAGACGCCGCCAGCCGACCCTGCCACCCGGGCCAGTTCCATCGACCAGATCTCGTCGAGCCAGAGGTCGCCACGGGCCCCGAGGACCCGCACCAGGCCGGCCGCCAGGACGAGGAGCGCCGCCGCCAGCCACCCGGCGGCCGCGACGCCCTTCCGCTCCCCCGGGGGGTGCGCTAATCCTACCGGCTCGTGCACGCGACGGATTCTAGCAACAGGTGGGCCCGGGTAGCGCTCGTCGTCGTCGCCGTGGTGGCGATCGCCGTCCGCCTGCTCCCCTGGCCGCAGGTCTTCTGGAGCGACGGCGTCCGCCTCATGGCCGATGGCGACACCTACTACCACGCGCTCCGCGCCGAGCGGATCGCGCGGGACTGGCCCCACGTGCCCTGGGTCGACCCGGGGATGAACCACCCGCAAGGCGCCGCCATCCCGTGGCCGGCGCTCCTCGACCAGGCCATCGCCACCATCGCCGTCTTCACGGGGCCGCCCACGACCGAGCACGTGGCAACCGTCGCGGCCGTCGTCCCGGTCGTCGCCGGCGTCCTGCTCGTCCTCGCTACGGCGGCGCTCGGCGCCGTCCTGCTCGGAGGCCCGGTCTGGTGGGACGCGGCGCTCCTCGTGGCGCTGCTGCCGGCC
>JBAVCR010000590.1:0-2919 GCA_049586815.1 Anaeromyxobacteraceae bacterium | reverse complement strand
GATCGCTCGAAGCGGTTGTCGTGGTGGATGATGGGAGCGGCGACGAGGCCCGGGCCATCGCGACGGACCTGGAGCACCGGGGCCTGGCGGTGGTCCGACGCCACGAGCGGAACCTGGGGAAGGGAGCGGCGGTGAAGACGGGGCTCGCCACGGCCTTGAAGCTCGGCTTCACCCACGCCCTCCAGGTGGACGCCGACGGGCAGCACGACCTCGACGACGTCCCGCGATTCCTGGCTGCGTCGCACGAATCACCGGAGGCCCTCGTCCTCGGACGGCCCCTCTTCGACGCGTCCGCGCCGAGCGTGCGCCGTCGGGGACGCCTGATCAGCATCTTCTGGACCACGCTCGAGACCGGCGGACGCGTCATCGAGGACCCGCTTTGTGGATTCCGAGTCTATCCCGTGGCCGCGGCCCTGCGGGCGGGCGCCCGGGGCGACCGGATGGAGTTCGATCCCGAGGTTGCGGTCCGGATGGTGTGGCAAGGGACCCCGGTCGTGAACTTGCCAACCCGCGTGCGGTACCTGTCGACCCAGGAGGGAGGGGTCTCCCATTTCCGGATGTTCCGCGACAACGTCCGCATGGTCCTTGTGCATGTGCGCCTTGTGACGGGCGCGATCCTGCGCCTGGCCACTCTCCGGCAGCTCCATTCGCCGTGAACATGCGCTGGCAAGACGTGGGCGAGAAGGGTGGGGGGGCCGGGATCGCCTTCCTGGTGGCGACCGCGACCACCCTGGGTCGGCCGGTCGCGCGCCTCTTTCTGCCCTTCGTGGCGGCCTGGTTCCTGGTCTTTCAGCGCGGGATCCGCCGCGCCTCCCTCGACTACCTCGCCCGCGTCCTGCCGGGGCCGGTGGGACCGCGGGATGCGTTCCGGCACATCCTCACGTTCGCCAGGGTCGCGCTCGACCGCCTCTTCTTCGCGCGCGGGGATTTCGCCCCCTTCCGGCTGAGCGCGACCGGCGAGGAGCACATCCTCTCGGCCGCGCGCTCGGGCCGGGGTGCCATCCTCCTCTTGGCCCACGTGGGCAGCTATGAGGCGATGCGGGGATATTCGACCCTGCAGGAGGTCCGGGTGTCTGCGATCGGTGATTTTCGCAATTCGCGCGTATTCGCGGAGGCGCTGCGCCGGATCAACCCTCGCGTGGACGCCGACCTGATCCAGGTCGAGGACTCACCTACCTTCCTGTTCCAGGTCGAGCAGCGAGTTTCCTCGGGAGGCATCGTTGCCATCATGGGCGACCGCGTTGGCTCGGACGCGAGGGCCGTCGAGGTGTCGTTCCTGGGCGGGACCGCCTCATTCCCCTCCGGCCCCTACCTGCTGGCCGCGATCCTTGGATGTCCGATCTATCTCGCGTTCGCCATCTATCGGGAGCCCAACCACTACGACATCTCGTGCGAGCTGTTCACGGAACGGGTGGAGCTTCCGCGCGGTGACCGCTCAGGTTCACTGGCTCGCTACGTCCAAGAATACGCCAGCCGTCTCGAGCAGCGATGCCGACGGGCTCCCTTCAATTGGTTCAACTTCTACGACTTCTGGAGCGCGGCGCCATGACAGGGCAGTCCCTTCCCGTACGATCAGTCGGTTGCGTGCCGCTGGCGGTAGAGGACGTCGTGCGCATCGGCCAGGGGACGCTGGTCCCCGAACTCGACCAGGACGGGGCGTTCCGAGAGCGCATCGACGCCTCGGCCGCGCACGTGGCGCGGATCGTGAAGAGCGGGGGCGTCATCTACGGCGTCACGACCGGCTTTGGCGATTCGTGCGAGAACGACGTCGACCCGGGGCTCGCCGCGGACATGGCGCTCAACCTCGTCCGGTTCCACGGGTGCGGCACCGGGCGACCGCTTCCGGACGACGAGGCAGCGGCGGTGGTGGCCGTGCGCCTAGCGACGCTGGCGGGTGGCCACTCCGGCGTGCGCTGGGACCTGGTGGAGCGACTCTGCGCCCTTCTTCGGCACCGGATCATCCCCGTGATCCCGGAGGAGGGCTCCGTCGGTGCCAGCGGCGACCTCACGCCGCTTTCCTACGTCGCCGCCGTGGTGGCCGGGGAGCGTCGCGCGCGATGCGGAGGCGTGGAGATGGAGGCGTCGGAGGCGCTGGCCCGGGTGGGGCTCGCCCCGTTCCGCCTCGCTCCCAAGGAGAGCTTGGCGCTCATGAACGGGACGAGCGTCATGACTGCGCTCGGGTGCCTGGCCTTCGATCGCGCGTTCCGGTTGGCGCGGCTCTCCGCGACAATCACTGCCATGGCCTGCGACGTGATGCAGGGCGAGCCCGGGCACTTCGACGCGCGCATCTTCGCCTGGAAGCCGCACCCGGGCCAGGCGCTCGGGGCACGCTGGGTCCGGGAACATCTCGCCACGGGGCCCGGGCTGCGGCTCGCGGGCGCGCGGGTGCAGGACCGCTACTCCCTTCGCTGCGCGCCACACGTCATCGGAGTCCTGCTCGACGCGCTGCCGGCCATCCGGCAGGTCCTGGAGGTCGAGGTGAACGGGGCGAGCGACAACCCCCTCATCGATCCCGACACCGGGGACGTGCTGCACGGCGGGAACTTTTACGGTGGCCACGTCGCCTATGCAATGGACGGCCTGAAGGCCGCCGTCGCCAGCGTCGCGGACTTGCTCGATCGCCAACTGGCCCTGCTGTGCCTGCCCGCCACGAGCAACGGACTCCCGGCGAACCTCGTTCGCCGCGGCGGCGCCGATCGCCTGGCGCATCACGGATTCAAGGCGATGCAGATCAGCGCTTCGGCGTTGACGGCCGAGGCCCTCAAGCTGACCATGCCGGCTGCATCCTTCAGTCGATCGACGGAGTGCCACAATCAGGACAAGGTCTCCATGGGGACGATCGCCGCGCGCGACGCGATGCGCGTGCTGGAATTGTCGGAGAGGGTCGCAGCGATCGTCCTGCTCGCCTGCTGCCAGGCG
>JBAVCR010000589.1:0-2494 GCA_049586815.1 Anaeromyxobacteraceae bacterium | reverse complement strand
GCGGCGGCGACGCCGGGCGGCTCCGGGCCGCCGGCCGGGCGCGGGGCATCGACGCCGGACCGGACGGGGAGGGGTTCGACGACGCCTTCTTCCGCATCTTCCTCCACGCCGTCGAGCCCGGGCTGGGCTTCCCACGCCCGGTGTACCTGACCGACTGGCCCGCCTCCATGGCGGCGCTCGCCCGGGTGCGCCCCGACGATCCGCGCTGGGCGCTGCGCTTCGAGCTGTACGCGGCGGGGCTCGAGCTCGCGAACGGCTTCGCCGAGCTCACCGACGCCGCCGAGCAGCGGCGCCGGCTCGAGGAGGAGCGGGCGCTGCGGGTGCGGCTCGGGCGTCCCGCCTACCCGCTCGACGAGCGCTTCCTCGAGGCGGTGGGGCGCATGCCCGAGGCCGGCGGCGTGGCCATGGGGCTCGACCGGCTGCTCATGCTGCTCACCGGGGCGGAGCGGATCCGCGACGTGCTCCTCTTCGCGGCCGAGGACTTCCTGCTGCCCTGATCGCGCCCGCGAGGCCCCCGGGCACGCGGCCGCGTCCGCCGTCAGGGAACGCGCAGCACGAGGCACTTGAGGTACCGGCTCTCCGGCATCCCCAGCCGCTCGGGATGGTCGCGACCCGCGCCGCGCCGCTCCAGCAACTGCAAGGCCCGTCCGGCGTCGGAGGCGGCGTCCCTCACCAGGTCCTCGAAGGCCTCCGCCGACACGTGGTAGCTGCAGGAGGCGGTGACGAGCACGCCTCCGGGGCGCAGGCACTGCAGCGCCCGGAGGTTCACCTCCTTGTAGCCGCGCCGCGCCGCGTCGACCGACGCCTTGTTCTTCGCGAAGGCGGGGGGATCGAGGACCACCGTGTCCCAGGTGCGCCCCTTCTCCGACTCGTCGCGCAGGAAGTCGAAGGCGTTCGCCTCCTCCACCCGGACGTTGGCGGCGCGGTTCAGCGCGGCGTTCTCGCGCAGCTGGGCCGCGGCCTGGGATTGCATCTCCACCGCCACCACCTCGTCGGCGCGCGCCGCCATCTGGAGCGCGAAGCCGCCCGCGTAGGAGAAGCAGTCGAGCGCCCGCCCCCGGGCGTACTCCCCGGCGCGGACGTGGTTCTCGCGCTGGTCGAGGAAGGAGCCGGTCTTCTGGCCGGCGAGCAGGTCGAGGCGGAGCCGCACCCGTCCCTCCTGGACCTCCACCGGGCCGGGGTCCGCGCCCAGCAGCGGCCCCTTCACCTGGACGAGCCCCTCGAGCTCCCGGACCCGGACGTCGTTCCGCTCCAGGACGGCCCGAAGCCCGAGCTCGCGGGCCAGGATCCCGGCGAGGAGCTCCTTCCGCCGGTCGGTGCCCGGGACGAGGGTCTGGATCACCCCGACGTCGCCGTAGCGATCGGCCACGAGCCCGGGCAGCAGGTCCGACTCGCCGTGGACGGCGCGCCAGAGCGTCTCCTCGCCGAAGGCGACGCGCCGGAGCGCCACCGCCGAGGCGATGCGCCGCGCGAAGAACTCCTCGTCGATGGGCTCCTCGTCGCGGGTGAGGAGCCGGATCGCGATCTGGGAGCGCTCCGACCAGAAGGCCTTGCCCTGGAAGCGGCCGCGCTGGTCGACGAGCGCCACCACGTCGCCGCTCTCCGCGCGGGGCACGGTGGCCACGTCGGACCGGTACACCCAGGGATGGCCGTGCTGCAGCCGCTCCACGCCCTTGCGGGAGAGCACCGCCCGAGGCTCTGCGAATGGGTTCACGTTCGTTCCCCGATCACCTGGCGCGGAGGTACTGGCGAGGCCACGGCCCCTCGACGCCCAGCTCGCGGGAGGCCCGCAGCGGGAACGACGGGTCGCGGAGCAGCTCGCGGGCGAGCAGCACGAGGTCGGCCTGGCCGGAGCGGACGATGGTGTCGGCCTGGGCCGGCGCGGTGATCATTCCCACCGCGGCCGTGGCCACCCCGGCGTCGCGCCGGATGGCCTCCGCGAACGGGACCTGGTAGCCCGGTCCGGCCGGGATGCGCGCGGTGGCCACGTTGCCGCCCGAGGAGCAGTCGACGAGGTCGACGCCCCGCTCCCGCGCGAGGCGCGAGAGCGCGATCGCCTGCGGGAGGTCGAAGCCGCCGTCCGTCCACTCGCTGCAGCTCAGGCGAAGGAGGAGCGGGAGCCGGTCGGGCCAGGCGCCTCGCACGGCCTCGATGACCTCGAGGACGATGCGGACGCGGTTCTCGAACGACCCGCCCCAGCGGTCGGTGCGCCGGTTGGAGAGGGGGGAGAGGAACTCGTGGAGCAGGTAGCCGTGGGCGGCGTGGATCTCCGCCAGCTGGAACCCGGCGCCGAGCGCCCGGCGCGCCGCAGCGGCGAAGGCCTCCACCACCGTGGCGATCCCGGCCTCGGTGAGCGCCTCCGGCGTCGCGTGACCGTCGGCGAAGGGAACGGCGCTCGGCCCCACCGGCACCCATCCTCCGTCGGCCGGGAGGAGCGGGGCCCCGCCCGCGTCCCAGGGGGCCCGCACGCTGGCCTTCCGCCCGGCGTGGGCGA
>JBAVCR010000588.1:0-1564 GCA_049586815.1 Anaeromyxobacteraceae bacterium | reverse complement strand
GCACACTGCTCAGCAAGCGTCCGTCAGGCCCGGTTACGGTCAGCACTTCGCAATCCGGGCTGAAGACCTGAAGCAGGGCGTCGAAGTAACGCTTGGGCATGGCCGGCGTGCCATGGCGATGAACATTGTCCGCGTAGAGCGCAAAAAAACGGTCTGTGTTGCGGTCGACGGTGCTGACCAGACCATTCTTGAGACCCTTGCGCACCATGGCCCGCTGCTTGCGCGGGATGGCCTGCATATTGTCTTCAACCGTTGGCAGGATGGCCTTGCGGAAGGTTACATAGAGATCCTGGGTCGGCCACTCCGCATGCCGGGGTGCCACGTTGCGGAACTCCAGATGGTCCACGCCAAGCTTCCGGGCCAGTTCCTGCGCCGCATTTTCAAGTGCTGCCACGGCCTCGGCATCGGCTGCAGCGATTCCGCCATAGACCGCGAAGGGTAGGGCGACCAGGGCATTGCCGAAAAGCCGGCTCGTGACATGGGCAAGGGGGAGGATACCCCGGATGCCGCCGTCGTCCTCGGCATAGAGAAAGTAGGTTCTATGGCGAAAAACCTCGCTGATGATCCTCTGCCACGCCGAACGATGGAAGAAGGTCGCTTCGGGGCAGTCATTGACAAACGTGTCCCAGCGCAGTGCGGAGGATGCGTCGGCGTGATCGAGATGCTTGATCCTCAGCATGATTTTCAATCGTCTGTGAGGAACAGGTGATCCATGCGCCCCCAGCGAAAATCGTCCAGCAGGCGGTGCAGACGGGCTTCCATGCAATGGATATTCACGTAATGGCGGAACCGGGTCTTAGTGCTGATGCCCGGAATGCGGGGCTGTTCGGTGTCAATTTCCCAAGGATGGAAATAGAAGACTGCGGGGAGTTGGTCGGCATGATTTATCCGGCGCAGCATCCAGCGGGAGAGGCCGTAGGGCATCAGCCTGAAATAGCCGCCACCGCTTGCCGGCCAGTTGCGATTGAGGAAGCGCAGCGTCGTCGCCGGAACTTCCATAAGACCACCCACGGCATGCGCGTGGCGCGGTGCATCAGGCATTCCGTAATGATCGTGGCGAATCGGATAGATGCTCGAACTGTAGAGATAGCCCGCTCGCTCAAGGCATTCTAAGGCCCACATATTGGTATGGCCAATGGAGAAACTGGGGGCCCGGTATCCCTTGACCTTTTGGCTGGTTAGATCTTCGAGAATCAACTTGGCCAGGTTGATGTCGGCGAAAAACGCGGCTTCGCTCTGGTCTGTGGCCCTTTCATGGCCGTACCCGTGGCTTGCAATTTCGTGCCCAGCCGCAGCTATGCGCTTTACGAGCGAAGGGTAACGTTCGGCAATCCAGCCTAGCGTGAAGAAGGTGGCACTAGCGCCATGTTGATCAAGCATTGCGAGAATGCGATCGACGTTGCGTTCGACGCGGCACTCGCGGGATGGCCATTCGTGGCGCGGAATATGCGGCGCAAACGCAGATACCTGAAAATAATCCTCGACGTCGATCGTCAACGCATTCGAGATTTTTGATTCCTGCATTTTAGGTGTGCGCCTGCTCAGGCCACGGCCCGATCAGTTT
>JBAVCR010000587.1:0-2421 GCA_049586815.1 Anaeromyxobacteraceae bacterium | reverse complement strand
GAGGACCTCGACGTCCTCGAGCAGGATGGGGGTCTCGTCCTCGGCGCCGGGGACGATCTCGGGCTCGACGACCCGGATCGGTACGGCCGGGGTCATGGCCCGCGAGGGGGCCGGAGCCGGCGCGTGCGCCGGAGCGGGCGGCGCCGGGGGCGGAACGGGAGCCGCCTTCGATGCCTCCTCGGCGAGCGCCGCGATGGCCTCGTTCATCTCCCGGTCGAGGTCGAGCAGCGCGGGCGACTCGTCGGCGTCGGGCAGCAGGGTGAGCGGCGGCTCGGAACCGGGCGCGCCGGCGGCGCCCGCGCCCGGCTCGTCGGAACCACGGGTGATGTTGTCGAAGGCGTCGTCGAGCATCCGGAGGTCGGCATCCTCCTCCGCCGTCGCCGCACCTGCGGCTCCGGCCTCGAGCTCGACGTCGTCGAGGGTCACGAGCTCCTCGTCGGGGGGAACCTCGGGCAGTCCGACCAGCGCCCCGACGCGCTCCACGAGCGTCTCCGGGGGGAAGGGCTTGAGCAGGTAGTCCTCGGCGCGCGTCTTCAGCTTGCGGTGCTGCTCGAAGGTCTCCGGGGTCGCCTCCGAGCTGGTGATGACGAGCGGGATCCGCTTCAGGGCCTCGTCCTTCTTCAGCCGGTTGCACCACGAGTAGCCGGAGAGGCCGGGCAGCTCGACACAGAGCACGACGCAGTCGGGGTGGAGGGCCCGGGCCAGCTCGACGCCCTCCTTCCCGTCGGGGCTGGTGCGGACGCCGAACCCCCGCAGCTCGAGCGCGGCCGACATCGCCTGCGCGAAGGAGGGGTCGCTCTCGATGAGGAGGACGGTCTTCTGCATCCGGGGATCCTATGGCCGCCCCGAACGGGTTGTCAAAGACGCGGAGCTTGCGACCGCTATCGCTCCGCGGCCTGCGCGGTCTCGACCAGGCGGACGAGATCGGCCTCGTCGAGGTCGGAGACGAGCGAGTAGACGATCTCGTTCTTGCGCCACACGGCCACGTTGTAGCCGCGGGTGTTCATCATCCAGATGGTCTCCGGCCCGGCGCGGACCGCGTGCCCCTCCTCGGGCACCCGGCGCTGCGGGTCGTCGATGATGAAGAGCCCGACGCGGCCGCGCGGCGTCTCGTAGCGCATGTAGGCCGCCGGCCAGTCGTGCAGCTGCGAGAAGCGGGCGCCGACGAGGCGCACCCCGTCCCCCCGGAAGGCGGGCGGCTTGGGGTTGAACTCGAGCCGGCTCGCCAGCATCGACGGGATGACCTCCGGCGCGATGGAGGCGGTGCTGATCTCGAGCGGCAGGTCGCGGGCGTGCTTGCGGACCGCCTCCTCGACGAGTGGGTCGGAGGCGCGGTGCCCGGCGAAGACCACGAGCGCGCCGGCCACGCAGGCAGCCATGGCGGCCACGGGGAGGGGAGAGACGATCCGTCGCCACCAGGTGGCGGGACGCTCCACCTCGGCGTCGAGCGCGGCGGAGATGCGCCGCCGCAGCGAGTCGGGGGCCGTCGCCGCGGGGGTGCCCGGGGCGAAGGCCTCGCGCAGGCGGGCGCGCAGCTCCGAGCGGAAGGCCATGGCGGCGGCCGCATCCTCGCGGCAGGCTTCGCAGGCCGAGAGGTGGCTCTCCATCGAGGCGCGGTCGTCGTCGCCGAACTCGCCGTCGAGGTACGGCTCGAGCAGGCGCTCGGCGTCGCTGCACTCGAACCTCGTCCTGGTGGTGGCGCCCTGCGTCATGTGATCGGTCCGTCGTTACGAGATTCCGCGCTGCCGCTTCCAGGTCTCGAGGTCGATGCTCTCGTCGCGGATGCTCCCATCCTCTCCGCCCGCATGCAACACTCCCGTGGCGGTGGCGTATTCCGCGAGCTGCTTCTGGAGGAGGCGACGTCCCCGGAACAGGCGACTCATCACCGTCCCGACCGGAACGTCGAGGATGTCGGCGATCTCCTTGTAGGAGAAGTCCTGGAGGTCGGCGAGGATCACCGCGAGCCGGAAGTCGATGGGCACCGCGTCGATGGCGCGCAGCACGTCGTCGGAGAGCAGCCGGTCGAAGAAGGCGCGCTCCGGGTCCTCGGCGACGTCGGCGGCGTCCCGGGAGACGAGCCGGTCCTGCACCGAGTCGCGCTCGTCCTCGACGATGTTGCGCTCCTTCGTCGTCCGGCGGTACCGGTTGATGAAGGTGTTCGTCAGGATCTTGTAGAGCCAGGCCTTGATGTTGGTCCCGCGCTCGAACTTGTCGAAGAAGCGGAAGGCGCGGAGGACGGCGTCCTGGACCAGGTCCTCGGCGTCGCGGGGATTCTTGGTGAGCCGCAGCGCGGCTGCGTAGAGGCCGTCGAGGTGCGGCAAGGCCAGCGCCTCGAACTCCCTGCGGCTCGACTCGGTGGCTCGGTTCGACAGCACGTCGTCGGCTCCTCCCTCCGGGTGTTCGGTGGCCCCCGACCCGCAC
>JBAVCR010000586.1:0-9856 GCA_049586815.1 Anaeromyxobacteraceae bacterium | reverse complement strand
GCTCGGCGCCGCCCTGGGGGCCGCCCCCGGGGAGCCGGGCCTGCTCCCGCTCCGGGAGGTGCTCGGCGCGGTCGGTGCGCAGGAGTGGCGCCGGAAGGGAGTGGAGGTCCCGGGCCTCCCGGGGCGGGTACACCCCCACCACGGCGTCTTCGCGCCGATCCGCGGCGAGTACGCGGCCCTCGTCGCCGATGCGCTCTCGACGCGCGACCTGCGGGGAAAGGTCGTCTTCGACGTCGGAACCGGCACCGGGGCCCTCGCCTTCCTGGCCGCGCGCCGGGGGGCCTGGGTCGTCGCCACCGACACCGAGCCCCGCGCCGTGGCCTGCGCACGGGAGAACGCGGAGCGGCTCGGGCTCGCCGCGCAGGTCGAGGTGCGCGAGGGCAACCTCTTCCCGGAGGGGCGGGCCGACCTCGTCCTCTGCAATCCGCCCTGGGTGCCGGCCGACGCCCACACGCCGCTCGAGCGGGCCGTCTACGATCCCGGGGGGAGGTTCCTCGCCCGCTTCCTCGAGGGGCTCCCGCTCCACCTCGCCCCGGGCGGAGAGGCCTTCCTCGTCCTCTCCGACCTGGCCGAGCGGCTCGGCCTGCGCCCCGTGGGCGCGCTCGAGGCGAGCATCGCGGCGGCAGGGCTCCTGCAGGTCGACTCCCGGTCCGCCCCCGCGGCGCATCCCCGGAGCCGCGACGAGGACGACCCGCTCCACGCGGCGCGCGCCGGCGAGGTCACCACCCTCCACGTGCTGCGCCTGCCGTCCTCCTAGAGGAGGTGGGCGGCGCAGGCGACGAGCGCGCGCACCCGGGGATCGGACGCACCGGGCCAGGTCTCGCCGCGGTGGAGGTGCGCGAGGTCGCCGGGAGGCGGCCTGTCCTCCCCGGTCCGGCGCCGGTACTCGCTGCAGGTGAGGCACAGCCCGTGCCGCATCAGCTCGGGCACGGACACCCAGCCGCAATTGACGCACGCTTCCATGACGCGCCCCCTGGAACCGGCTCCAGCTTCCCCCGCGGCGGTCACGGCGGGAAGGGGGTCTCCGGGGTTCGGCCGGCCGGGGGACGGGAGTGGCCGGGTCCCCCCGATCCGGCCGCGGTTCCAGGTGTGGTAACCATTCCTCGCATGGGTCACCTCGGAAGGCTGAAGGAGGAGTACCGGGACCTCGTCACCCGCCTCGACAAGGGCACGGTGGCGTTGCCCGAACCCACCGATCCGGCGGCCTGGCACGGCTGGAGGGAGATCCTGGAGACCCTCTACACGCCGGAGGAGGCGTCCCTCGCCGCGCGGCTGCCCTGGCGCCCCACCTCGCTCGGGAAGCTCTCGCGGCGGCTCGGGATCCCGGAGGCCGAGCTCGCGCCCCGGCTCGACGCCATGTGCGACAAGGGCGTGGTCATGGACCTCGTCCACCCGCGGACGGGCAAGGTCTCCTACCTGCTCTCCCCGCCGGTGGTGGGCTTCTTCGAGTACTCGCTCATGCGGGCCGCGGACGCGGTGCCGAAGAAGCGCATGGCCGAGGCGCTCCACGCCTACACCCATGGTGACGAGGCCTTCGCGCGCGAGGCGCTGGGGCGGGACACGGTGGTGGGGCGCGCGCTCGTCCACGAGACCGCGCTCGGCGACGAGCCCCTCCCCGACGTCCTCGACTGGGAGCGGGCCACCCACGTGGTCGGGGAGGCGCGCGCCTGGGCCGTCTCCCTCTGCTACTGCCGCCACAAGATGGAGCACCTGGGGCAGGCCTGCGACGCGCCCATGGACGCCTGCCTGACCCTGAACGGCGGCGCCGAGTTCGTGACCCGGCGGGGCTTCGGGCGCGCCATCGAGCGGTCGGAGGCCCTCGACGTCCTCGCCGCCTCCCGCGCGAGCGGCCTCGTCCAGATCGCCGACAACGTGCAGGACCGCCCCACCTTCGTCTGCAACTGCTGCGGTTGCTGCTGCGAGCAGCTGCAGGCCGCGAACCGCTGGGGGCTGCGATCGGTGAACGGGAGCGGCTTCGCGCCGCGCCACGACGACGACGCCTGCAGCGGCTGCTCCCGCTGCGCCCGGGCCTGCCCGGTGGCGGCGGTGGAGATGGCCCCCTCCCGGCGCCCGGCCGAGCGCAGGAACGCGCTCGCGCCCCGCTTCGACCTGGAGACCTGCATCGGCTGCGGCGTGTGCGCCACGGCCTGCCACAAGGGGGCGCTGCGCATGGAGCGCGGCGGAGCGCGCCGTCCGGTCCCCCTGAACTCGGTGGAGAAGGCGATCCGGCAGGCGCTCGAGCGCAACCGGCTCGCCGAGCTCCTCTTCGACGCCGGCGAGGGGCTGGGGAGCCGCTTCCTCGCCCAGGCCACGCGCGCCCTCACCTCGCTCCCGGTCGCGAGCCGGGTGGTCGCCTCCGAGCAGGTCCGCTCCCGGTTCGTCCGGGCCGCCCTCTCCCGCTTCCGGGAAGGCTGACCCCGGACCCGGCGCCCCCCGCATGCCCTTCGGCCCGATCGCGCTCCTCGCCGCCCTGATCGTCGCGCTCGCGCCGGGCGTGGCCCGTCCCGAGGTCCCCCCGCCGGAGCCGACGCGCCGGACGGTGGTGGTGCTCTACTCCATCTCGCAGGACGTGGCCGGCCTGCACGAGCTCGCGGTCGCGCTCACCGACGGCCTGCAGAAGGGCTCCCCGGACCCGCTCGACATCTACTCGGAGTACACCGGGCTCGACCGCTTCACCGGGACCGCCTACGAGGATGCGCTCCTCGCGCTCTACCGCGAGAAGTACCGCTCCCGGAAGGTGGACCTGCTCGTGGTGGTCGGCCCCGACGCCCTCGACTTCGTGACCCGGCGGAACTTCCTGCCCGGCGTGCCGGTGGTGACGAGCTACGTGGCGCGGCGGGTGGTCGACGAGGCCCGGCTGCGCCGCCCGGAGCTCACCGGCGCGCTGCCGGCGCAGAACGTCCCCCCGACGCTCCACCTCATGCTCTCCCTCTATCCGGCCACGCGCCGCATCGACGTGGTCCTCGGGGCGAGCGAGTACGAGCGGCGGCAGGCCGAGACGGGGAAGCGCCTCTTCTCCGGCCTGGCGAAGGGAGTCGAGCTCGCCTTCCTCACCGACCTCTCGCTCGAGGAGATCGAGCGGCGCGTGGCCGGTCTCCCCGACGATGCGCTCGTGCTCTACGGGAGCCTCCTGCAGGACGCCGCCGGGCGCGACTTCACCTCCAACCTGCCGGTCGAGCGCGTCTCGGCCGCGAGCCGGCGCCCGGTCTTCGGCCTCATCCACGAGGACATGGGGTCGGGCATCCTGGGCGGGGAGCTCGTCTCCATGGCGGCGTCCGGGAAGGTGGCCGCCGATCTCGGCCTGCGCGTCCTGCGCGGGGAGCCCCCCGCCTCCATCCCGCTCGTCCCCGACGCCGGGCTCGCCCCCATGTTCGACTGGCGCCAGATGCAGCGCTGGGGCATCCCGGAGAGCAGCCTGCCGCCCGGCAGCCTGGTGCTCTTCCGGACGCCGAGCGCCTGGCAGCAGCACGGCCGCGCCATCGGCATCGGGCTCGGCGTCATCGGGCTCGAGACGCTCCTCGTCGCCGGACTCGTGCTCCAGCTCCGGAGGCGCCGCCGCGCCGAGCGGGAGCTCGCCCTCGCCGAGACCCGCTACCGCACGGTGGCCGACTTCACCCACGACTGGGAGTTCTGGCAGCACCCCGACGGCACGTTCGAGTACGTCTCCCCCGCCTGCGAGCGGCTCTCCGGACACCCGCCCGCCGACTTCCTCGACCCTGGCCTGCTCGAGAGCCTGGTGCTCGAGGACGACCGCGCCGCCTGGCGCGCCTACCAGGCCGCGGTGCTGGCGGGCGAGCAGCGGCCGCCCATCGAGTTCCGCATCCGCACCCGCGCCGGCGAGGTCCTCTGGGTCCGCCAGGCGAACAACCCCGTCAGCATCGGGCCGGGCCGCACCGCCGGCACCCGCGGCAGCATCGGCGACGTGAACGCCCGGAAGCTCGGGGAGCTGGCGCTCCAGAAGGCCTACGAGGAGATCGCCGCTCTGAAGGACGAGCTCGAGGCCGAGAACACCTACTACCGCGAGAAGATCCAGGCCGTGGAAGGGTCGAGCGAGCTGCTCGGGCAGAGCGATCCGATGAAGTACCTGCTCTACCGGATCCGCCAGGTCGCGCCGTCCGCCACCACCGTGCTCATCCAGGGCGAGACCGGCACCGGGAAGGAACTCGTGGCGGAGGCCATCCACGCGCTCGGGCCGCGGAAGGACCGCCCGCTCGTGAAGGTGAACTGCGCGGCGCTGCCCCCGAGCCTCGCCGAGAGCGAGCTCTTCGGCCACGAGAAGGGGGCCTTCACCGGCGCCCACGCGCAGCGCAAGGGGCGCTTCGAGCTCGCCGACGGGGCCACCCTCTTCCTCGACGAGGTGGGAGAGCTCTCGCCCGAGCTGCAGGCGAAGCTCCTCCGCGTCCTGCAGGACGGCACGTTCCAGCGGGTGGGCGGCGACGACACGCTCCGGGTGGACGTCCGGGTCGTCGCGGCCACCAACCGGAACCTGTCCCGCGAGGTGGCGACGGGCCGATTCCGGGAGGACCTCTGGTACCGGCTGAACGTCTTCCCCATCACCGTGCCGCCTCTCCGCCAGCGGCGCGACGACATCCCCCTCCTCGCCCGAGCCTTCGTGGAACGGACCTGCGCGCGCCTCTCCCGCCCGGTCCTCGAGATCCCCCGGTCGGTCGTGACGGAGCTGCAGGCGCACGACTGGCCCGGCAACGTCCGGGAGCTTCACAACGTCATCGAGCAGGCGGTCCTCGTCTCCGACGCCGGGGTCCTCCGGCTGCCCGAGCGGCTCGTCCCGGGACCGGGTCCCGGTCAGGCCCAGGGTCCCGGCCAGGGACCGGGCGGCTTCCAGACCCTCGAGGAGATGGAGCGAGCCCACATCCTCCAGGCCCTCGAGGCCACCAGCTGGAAGCTCGAGGGTCGCGAGGGCGCAGCCGCGGTGCTCGGCCTCAAGCCCAGCACCCTTCGCTCCCGGATGCTGAAGCTCGACATCCGGCGTCCCGCCGAATAGCCCCTGCCGGGACTCGAGCTCTCGCCCACGAAATGTCGTGGATCACGAAATGTCGTGGCCTCGCGCGTTTTCAGTCCCTCCCCCGAAAGGATAGGCACCGGGTCGCCAGCGATAACCAATACGAGGACTTGCACGGTTTCGTTGATCTGGATCGCGGCTGGCTTCGGTCTTGCTCTCACCTGGACCCACATCCGGGGAGCCCGAACCGATGAAGCCACTGCCGAACCGAGCCGTGAAGGTCGTGACCTCGCTGCTGACTCCGTCGCCGGAGAACCGCGAGGAGTTCGTCCAGACCCTTCGTTCCCTGCGGGGGGAGATCGCGCGCCAGCCGGGTTGCGTGGTCTGCGCCGTCTGCCGGGACATCGACGGCGGCGACCAGTTCGTCTTCATCAGCGAGTGGCGGGACCAGGCCGCCCTCATGGCGCACATGGCCTCGGAGCACTTCCGCATCCTGTCCGGCGCCTCGCGCCTCCTCGGCGCGTCGGCCGAGTTCCGCTTCGTCACCTCCGACGCGAACAGCCCAGTCCCCGTCGTCCAGTCGCCGTAGCCCTCCTGCAGCACGCAGTCCGCAGCAATCGACCCGAAGGCCGCATCCCATGGAGAGAGCCGAATGAAGATCCACCGTCGCCCGGCACGCGTGCTCGCGTGGCTCGCGTGCGCGCTGTTGCTCGCGCCCGCCGCCGCCAGCGCCACCACCGTGAAGCAGCAGCTCAACATCGTCGACCTGCTCCAGGAATCGGAGCTCATCGTTCGCGGCCGGGTGAAGTCGGTCTCGGACGGCATCGACTCCCGCGGCATCCCCTTCACCGAGGTCACCCTCCAGGTCTCCGAGGCCCTGAAGGGCCAGCCGGGCCAGGAGTTCACCTTCCGCCAGTTCGGCCTCCTCGCCCCGAAGCGCATGGGCGACGGCCGCGTGAACCTCATGGTCACCCCGGCCGCCTGGTCCACCTACGCGAAGGGGCAGGAGTCGATCTTCTTCCTGCGCCGCGCGGCCTCCTGGACCGGCCTCCGCACCACGGCGGGGCTCTCGCAGGGGCAGTTCCGCGTGTCCGCCGCCGGCGCCGCCAACGCCATCGACAACGCCGGGCTCTTCGAGCGCGTCGCCGTCGACCCGGGGCTGCTCGGCGACGCCGAGAAGCGCGTCATGGGAACCACCAAGGGCGCGGTGAACGCCAGCACCTTCACCTCCCTCATCAAGCAGGCCGTCGAGGGCAAGTGGGTCGAGAACGGGAGGATGCGTCATGCGGACCGCTAGCTGGAAGGTGCTCCTCACGCTGCTCGCGGCACTCGCCGCGGCGCCGGCCCTCGCAGGCGGGCCGCTCATCGTCGACGCCGTCACCGGCAAGCCCTGGCGCTACGCTCCGGGGACCGTCGTCCCCGTGTACACCGACATGGGCGACTACTCCTTCCAGACCGACTGGTGGGTCGATCCCCCGGTGAACTACGTCTTCTCGAACGAGATCGGCGTGGGCCAGGTGAAGGCGGGCTTCGCCTCCTGGTCGGGCGTCTCCACCTCGTCGTTCCGGGCCGCCGTCGTCGGCGACTTCGCCAGCATCGGCCTCCCCGACATCACCGGCCAGAACGCCGAGCTCGTCATCGGCGCGTGGAACGGCGGCGGCATCCAGGTCATCTTCGACGCCGACGGGACCATCTTCTCCGAGTTCTTCGGGGTGAGCCCGAACGTCCTCGGGATCTCGACGCCGGAGTGGGGCGACGAGACCACCAGCTTCATCACCGAGAGCTGGACGCTGCTGAACGGCCAGGCGATGTACACCGACGACCCGGACGCGGCCCACTACCAGGGCGTCGCCACCCACGAGTTCGGCCACGCCATCGGCCTCGCCCACACCCAGACGAACGGCGCCGCCTTCTTCTACGGAAGCTACGTGGGCGAGCGGCCGGGTCCCCAGAGCTGCCCGACGCTTCCCTACCGGACGGACGTGGGCCCGCTCGACGTCGAGACCATGTACCCGTTCACCAATCCGTCGCCGTACTCCGACGTCGGACTCGGCATGGCCCACGTCCACACCACCGACGATCAGGCCGCCCTCTCCGACCTCTACCCGGGCAAGGGCTGGCCCACCGCCACCGCGTCCATCACCGGCAAGATCCTCGGGCTCGACGCCCGCACCGAGCTCACCGGCGTGAACGTCATCGCCCGCAACCTCGACGATCCGTTCACCGACGCCAACTCCTCCCTCTCCGGCGAGTGGACGCAGGGGCAGTTCGGACCGGACGGCTCCTACACCCTGAACGGCCTCCGGCCGGGCGCCCGCTACGTGGTCTACGTCGATGCGGTCGTCGCCGGCGGCTTCCCGACGCAGCCCATGTGGTTCCTCCCGGGGAGCGAGCGGTTCTGGGACGGCGCGAGCCGCAAGCGCGAGGACACGAAGCCCTTCGATCCGTGCGCGTACCAGGTGATCGTCCCCCGGGCCGGCGCTCCCGTGCGGGCCGACATCGCGTTCGAGCTGCGCAAGGGGGCCCCGAAGGTGATCCCGCTCGAGTACGCCGCCGGCCCCACCAGCATCACCGGTGACGGCAGGACCGTGGTCGGGAACTACGGCCGCGGCGGGCCGGCCTTCAAGTGGACCGAGAAGACCGGCATCGTCTCGCTGGGCGTGAACACCACCGGCGAGATCACCAGCATCTCCAAGAACGGGAAGTTCATCTCCACGAACCTCCTCGACGCCGACACCGACACCGACCTCGGGACCTGGCGCTGGGACGCGCGGAGCGGCTGGCTGCACGTCGACCCGCTGGGCAGCTGCGGCGACTTCACGACCGCCTCCTTCGGCGTGGCCAACGACGGCGCCGTCTACGGCCTCTCGTACAACACCTGCACCGACTACAAGGGCTTCCGCTGGAGCCCGGGCCGGGGCACGAAGATCCTCCCGTCTGCCGGCCTGAACCCGGACGGCGGCCCCGCGAACGGCCGGCCCACGCAGATCTCCGCCGACGGCACGACGCTCGCCGGCTGGGAGGAGGAGGGCTGGGGCGGGCGCGTGGCCACGGTGTGGGTGAACGGGAAGCCCTCCCGCATCACCCAGGCCGATGGAACCATGCTGAACGAGGGCCAGTCGGTGAGCGGCGACGGCAAGGTCGTCTCCGGCAGCACCTACTGGGGCCTGCCCAACGAGGGGCTGGGCTGGCGGAAGCGCATCGACCGGCCCGGCATCGAGTACTACGAGTCCTACTCCCCCGACGCGACCCCGGTGGACGCGTACACGATGAACCGGGACGGCAGCGTGATGGCCGGGTTCGCGGGCAACCCCTGGTTCTCCATGAACCCCGGTCCGTTCCTGTGGACGAAGGCCATGGGCTCCATCCCTCTCGACGACTTCCTCCGGCGCCAGGGCGCGTCGATGGACCAGTACGTCTCGCTCTGGAGCCCGATGGCGATGTCCGACGACGGCACCGTCCTCGCCGGCTGGGGCATCGGCTTCCAGTGGTACGCCGGCTGGGTCGTCCAGATGCCCAAGGTGTTCGTCTGCCACCTCGAGAAGCACGAGCGCGGCGGCGGGCACACCATCAGCGTCGACTTCCCCAAGGGGTCCGACGAGCACCTCCTGCACGGCGACACGCTCGGGCCCTGCCCCGATCATCCGTAGCCGAGACAGGACAGGGAGGCAGGACGGCGGCGGGCCACGTGCCCGCCGCCGTTTTTCCTTGCGCGCGTCCACCTTCGCGAACTCCATCCGGCTCGATCACGACCACTTCGAGCGGGAGACCCTGGAGGCCATCGAGCACGTGCGGCGCCACGCCCCTCCTCCCTCCGCGGGGAGCGCCACGCGGACGGCCCACGCCTGACCCGGGGCGACCTGGCCGGGAGCGACCTCGCCGGGCGGAACGGGGCGTGCCATGCTGCGGAGGATGCCCGCCACGCGCGTCCCGGTCGCGCCGGTCCTGCTCGCGGTCCTCGGGGTCGCGTGTGCGGGAAGCGTTCCCATCGCGCGGGACGAGGCGGCGCGACTCTCCGGCGCCGCACCCATCCCGGTGCTCTGGGTGCGGACTCCCGCACCGTGGGTCGACTGCCCGGCCGACGAGGGGAAGAAGACCTGGGAGATGCCCGGCTCCGCACGCGAGGGATCGGCGCCGCCCATCGAGTTCGCCGCGGCGCCCGGCGGCACCTGGGACACCATCCAGGACGAGTGGACGCGCACCCTCCAGGTTCCTCCCGTGGACCCGGCGGCGGCGACCGCGGAGCGGCTCGTGGCCCGGGCGCGCGCGTCCTCCACGCCCATCGCGCTCGCGGACCCGGAAGTGGCGCCGGCCACGCCCGACCCCGCGGCGCTCTCGTCCCGGTTCGGCGCCGGGCCGGTGCTCGTCGTCCGCTCGCCGCGCTTCGTCCTGGTCGGCTGCTACTTCACCTATCGCCCCTGGTTCACCGCACGGGCCGTGCTCGTCCGCCCCTCCAGCGGCGAGGTGCTCTGGCGGGAGACCTGCGGCGGCACGTACCCCGACGGCGACGCCCCGCCCGCCTCGCGAGACGACCTGGAGGCCTGGGGCCGCTCGCTCTACGCGTCGATCCTCGCGGAACGCGCCGACGCGTGCGGGGCGCGCCTGCTCGGCAGCCTCGCCGGCGAGGCGGCGGGCGCGCGGGACGCGCGGGACACGCACTGAGGCGACCCGGGCCTTCCGGGTCACGCCTCGCTTACTTACAGCCCGGAGGAGTGGGCCCGGATTTCCCGGGCGGGCCCGTACCGTTGCACCTACACGCAAGGGATTCCCGGGAGGGAGTGGGAGGCCCGTCATGCGAATCCCGTCGCTCTTCACGTTCCGTTCCTTGCGCCGCCTGCTGCCCGCGGCCCTTCTCCTGGCGCTGGGCGGCTGCGCCGCGGCGCCTCCGGGCGATCC
>JBAVCR010000585.1:0-3375 GCA_049586815.1 Anaeromyxobacteraceae bacterium | reverse complement strand
GGAGGGCGCGTCCCCGCGGCGCGAGCCGCTTCCAGCTCGGCCCGCAGCGCCGCGCACTCCTGGGTGAGGCGGCGCACGCGGGCGGCGTTCTGCGACCCGGCGACCGTGTTCACGAGCACGTTCACTGCGAGATAGAGGACGGCGGCGCCGAAGAGCGCGTTGGAGGGGAGCTGGAATCCCGCCATCCGGGCTCCCCACACCAGGATACCGGGAAAGACCGTCACCAGCATGGCGAGGAGCGTCGAGACCACCCAGACCAGGCTGTCGCGGAGCGAGAGGCGCTGGGTCCGGACGAGCCGCAGCACCCAGGCCAGGAAGAGGGCCAGGACCGCGATGGAGATGAGGCGCAGCTCGAGGGGAATGAGATCGCTCGTCACGCCGCGTCCTCCGGGATGGAGTGGCGCGTGGGCAGGACGACGAGCGCCAGGGAGACCTTGAGGAGGTAGTAGAACGAGCGACCGAGCCCGATGGAGCTCTCGCCGTGGGCCCGCTCGGCCATGCGCACCGGGATCTCCCGCACCCGCAGCCCGGCCCGGGCCGCGACGGCGATCGACTCCGGCTCGGGGTAGTCGGGCGGATAGGCGCTCGCGAAGAGTTCGATGGCCCGTCGTCCGGCAGCGCGGAAGCCGGAGGTGGGATCCGCGATCCGGGCTCCGCAGCGGAGCCGGAGCATGGCGGAGAGGTAGCGGATCCCGATTCGACGGGACCAGGTCGACCGGAAGCCCCCGGGGAGGCGCGGGCCGGAGAAGCGGGAGCCCACCGCGAGGTCGGCCCGGCCGGAGGCCACCTCGTCGACGAGCGCCGGCAGGTAGCTCGTGTCGTGCTGCCCGTCGCCGTCGACCTGGACCGCGGCGTCGTAGCCGTGGTCGCGGGCCCAGCGATAGCCGGCCTGGACGGCCCCGCCGATCCCCAGGTTGACGGGGAGGGAGAGGACCACCGCGCCGAGGGACCGGGCGAGCGCCGCCGTGCCGTCGGTGGAGCCGTCGTCGACCACGCAGACGTCGATCGCCATGGGGAGGCGGGCGAGGCCGTCCACCACGGCGGGGAGGCTCCGCTCCTCGTTGAATGCGGGCACGATGGCAAGGACGCGCACGGAGCGCCCATTACACCACGGGCAGGGCCGCCCGTCGCGTTCGGGGCGGGACGCTACCCGGGCGCCACGACCACCCGGGCGGCGGCCTCGGCGCCCCGCAGGTGGGCGACCCGGGATGGGTCGCTGGCCGAGCGCACGATGGCCTCCACGGCGGCCCGCTCCGGCAGGGAGAGCTCCGGCCGCAGGGCGCCCGCTGCCGGGGCGACCTCCGGATGGTGCAGCGCGAGGAGCTCCATCGAGCCGAGGAGCGCGCGGGAGAGCCCGAGCGCCGCGGCGCGCGCGAGGACGTAGGCAGCATCGGGCGGCGGGTCGAGCCGCAGGAGCTCCCGCAGGTCGACGAAGGAGACGAGCGGGGCGTAGAGCCCCTGCTCGGCCTGCTCGGCGACGGTGGCGAGCAGCATCTCCTCGGGAGACGGGCGGAGGACCCGGGGCCCGAGCGCGGCGAGCGGGGTGCCGCGCTCGAAGAGGGGAAGGTCCGGAGGGGCGCCGTGCCACAACCCCTCCTGCAGCGTGAAGCGGACCCGGTCGTCGCTGAAGGTGGCGCCCCGCCCGCCTTCCTCCACCCCGGCGAGCCGGAAACCGGCTCCCTTCGCGGCCTCGGCGAAGCGGGCGCCGTCCTCCCCGCGGACGGCGAGGCGCAGGTCGCCGAGCGGGCGGAAGGCGAGGTGCGGGTAGAGCCAGTCGACGGCGGCGAGCCCGCCCAGCACCACCACCGGCACCGGGCTCGCCTTGAGCGCGCCCCGGAGCGTCATCACCCGGTAGACGTTGTCGTTCACCACGCCCTGGTAGAGGGCGAGCAGCTTCTCCCGGAACTGGGCGGGGACGCCGGCGCCGAGCGTGCGGGTCTCGAGGTGGTAGCTCGCCAGCGGGGCGAGGCCGTTCCTCTCGAGGACGTCGGCGAGCAGCGCCAGGTCGCAGGCCGGGAGCGCGGCGGGCGGCTCGAAGGAGGACAGCGCGCGCAGGGCCTCGGCGAGCGGCACGTTCACTTCCCGTCGGGCCGGCGTTCCAGGACGGCGATGAGCGAGAGGGGGGGGAGGGGGAGGAAGCGGTCGATGACCCTGGAGATGGGGGTGATCCAGTCGACGATGCGGATCTGGAGCAGGCCGAAGCTCTTCTTGCGCATCACCCGGCCGTTCAGGAACCAGGGGAGCGAGGAGACCCGGTTGAAGCGGAGGATCTCCTTCACCTCCAGGCCGGCCTCCGCGGCGACCTGCCGCAGCGCGGACTCCGTGTAGCGCCGCTTGTGCCCGAGCACCTCGTCGAGGGAGCCGAAGTTCCACGGCCCGCTCGGGACGAGCACGACGGCCCGTCCCCCCGGGGCGAGCACGGCGCGGATGTTGCGGAGCGCCCCGACGTCGTCGTCGACGTGCTCGATGACGTTCAGGCAGACCACCGAGTCGAACCCGCCGGCGTGCGCCGGGAACGATGCGACGTCGGTGACGTCGGTGTAGCGGGCGTTCAGGTACGGCCGGTCGGTGGTGAGGTTCTGCAGCGTCTTCACGTAGAGCGGGTTGACGTCGCTCGCCACGTAGACGTCGCGCGGCACGAGCCTTCGGGTGAGGTTCCCGGTCCCGGAGCCGATCTCGAGCAGCCGCGATCCCAGGAACGGCCGGATCACGTCGGCCATCCAGTTGTTGAACCGCTCGGCCCGGGAGAGGCGCCCGAGCATCTGCGAGCCGTGCTCGTCGCGCACGTAGACGTCGTCGCCCAGGCTGAACCGCACGATGGCGAGCAGCGCCTTCACGCCGTCCCGCCAGCCGATCTTCTTCCCCTCCTGGTAGGTCCGCCCCGAGTAGCTGATGGGGACCTCGAAGATCCGGGCCTCGCGCTTCGCCAGCTTGATGGTGAGCTCCGGCTCCAGCCGGAAGTCGTTCGAGACGATGGGGATCGAGCGCAGGAGGTCGGTGCGGACCGCCTTGTAGCAGGTCTCCATGTCGGTGAGGTTCAGGTTCGTGGCCAGGTTGGTGAGGAAGGTGAGGAGCTTGTTGCCGAGCTGGTGGCGGAACAGCAGCACCCGCCGCGACTCGGCGCCCGCGAAGCGGCTCCCGAAGACCGCGTCGGCCCCCTCGCGCACGAAGACCTCGACCATGCGCAGGATGTCCTTCGGGTGGTACTCCAGATCGGCGTCGTGGATCACGGCGTACTCGCCGTCGGCGAGCGCGAGGCCGGTCTGGATGGCCGTGCCCTTGCCGCCGTTCCGCTCGTGGCGGAGGAAGATCCAGTCGGTCTTGCCGTGACGGCCGCGCCCGAGCTCGACGGCCGGGACGGCGCCCGTCCCCTCC
>JBAVCR010000584.1:0-5118 GCA_049586815.1 Anaeromyxobacteraceae bacterium | reverse complement strand
CAGGACGACGGCGACTCCGGGGCCGAGCTGGTGCGGCGCGCCGACGAGGCCCTCTACGCCGCCAAGCGTTCGGGGCGCGGCCGGGTCGAGCTCTACGGCGGGCCGGCCAGGGCGTAGCGGCGCAGCTTGTTGTAGAGGGTCTTCTGGCTCACCCCCAGGGCCTGGGCCGTCCGGGCGCGGTTGCCGCCGAGGCGGCGCAGCGTGGCGACGAGGTACTCCCGCTCCACCTCCTCGAGCGGCCTGCAGAGCGCGATCCGGATCTCCTCCCCGGAGCCCGAAGACCCCAGGCCGGGCGGGAGATGCTCCACGCGGATGCTCCGGCCCTCGCCGAGGAGGAGCGCCCGCTCCACCGCGTTCCGGAGCTCCCGCACGTTGCCGGGCCACGCGTGCTCCCGGAGCCGCTGGACCACCTCCGCCCCCAGCTCCGGCGGTGGCCGTCCGGACCGGGCCGCGATGCGGGCGGCGAAGTGGCGCGCCAGCCGTGGGACGTCCTCCAGGCGGGCGGCGAGCGGCGGGACCTCCACCGTGAAGACCGCCAGCCGGAAGTACAGGTCCTCGCGAAAGGACCCCTCCCGCACCCGCGCCGCGAGGTCGCGGTGCGTGGCGGCGAGCACCCGGACGTCGACCTCGATCTCGGCGCGTCCGCCCAGCCGGCGCACCCGCCTCTCCTCCAGGACCCGGAGGAACTTCCCCTGCACCTCGAGCGGGAGGTCGGCCACCTCGTCGAGGAGGAGCGTGCCGCCGCTCGCCATCTCGACGAGCCCGGGGCGCCGCTCCCGGGCCCCCGTGAAGGCCCCGCGCTCGTGGCCGAAGAGCTCGGCCTCGATGAGCGGCGCCGGGAGGGCGGCGCAGTTCACCGCGAGGAAAGGCCCCTCCCGTCGCGCCGAGAGGGCGTGCACGCTGCGGGCGACGGCCTCCTTGCCGGCGCCGGTGGGCCCCTGGATGACGACGCTCGCCTGGGAGCGCGCCGCCTTGCGCACCAGCTCGAGGAGCGTGCGGGTGGCCGGCGCGTCGCCCAGGAGCTCCGGCTCCTCGGAGCCGGCGGCGAGCCGCCCGCGGAGGAGCTCGACCTCCCGGTGCGCGGCCCTCCGCTCCACCGCCCGGTCGAGCACGAGCTGCAGCCGGGCGCCCGACACCGGCTTCTCCACGAAGTCGTAGGCGCCCTGCTGGATGGATTCCACCGCCAGCGACACGGAGGCCTGGCCGGTGATGAGCACGACCGGGATCTCCGGCAGCTCGGCGCGGAGCGCCCGGAGCAGCCACATGCCGTCGCTCGCCGGCATGTAGAGGTCGGAGAGGATGGCGTCGGGGCGCCAGGAGAGCGCCGTGGCGAGCGCCGCCTGGCCGTCGCGGGCGCCGCGCGGCTCCCAGCCCCAGGAGGTGGCCATCTCGGCCAGGGCCTCCCGGCCGTCGGCGTCGTCGTCGACGATGAGGAGCCGTGGCGCCACGCCGCCCCGCCTACCCGGGCTTCGGGCCGGTGACCGGACGGGCCGTGCCGGTGTCGGGAGGGACCACGTCGGGCCGCTCCGGGACGCGGAGCTCCACGAGCTCGATGCCGAGGCGCTGCGCGTGCTGGAAGATCCGCTCGTCCCGGTAGAACTCGCCGAAGACGATGCGCTTCGCCCCCGAGTTGGCGATGAGCTTGAAGCACGGCCAGCACGGGGAGGCCGTGGTGTAGATGGTGGCCCCGTCGATGGCCACGCCGTTCTTCGCCGCCTGGATGATGGCGTTCGCCTCGGCGTGGACGGTGCGCACGCAGTGCCCGTCCTCCATCATGTGCCCCTCCTCGCTGCAGTGGGGCAGCCCGCGGATGGAGCCGTTGTAGCCGGTGGAGAGCAGCGTGCGATCCCGCACCAGCACCGCGCCCACGTGCTTGCGATCGCAGGTGGCCCGGGTGGCCACCATGCGCGCGATGTTCATGAAGTACTCGTCCCAGCTGGCGCGACGATCCATCGTTCCTCCCCAGGCCGCCTCCGCCGGAAGGGCGGGCGGCGCGACATGGTAGCCCACCCCCCCGACGTCCGGGGGCAGCGGGCGTGGAATTCCCGGGCCGCCTGCCGTGGTGTACGCTCGCCGCACCGTGGGGGACCCGACCCGAGACACCATCATCGGCATCGACCTGGGCACGAGCAATTCCTGCGCCGCCGTGGCCAACGAGGCGGGCGAGGTCCGGCTCATCCCCTACAAGGGAGGGGACTTCATCATCCCCTCCATCTTCGCCATCGACGAGAAAGGCAACGAGCTCATCGGCCACGAGGCCAAGCGGCAGTGGCAGCTCAACCCGCGCAACACCCTCTACGCCACGAAGAGGCTCATCGGCCGCTCCCCGGTCGACGACGTGGTGGAGACCGTGCAGCGCTCGGTGCAGTACCGGGTGCACGCCGGCGCCCGCAACGACGTGGAGCTCGACTGCCACGGCCGGTCCTTCCAGGTCTCGGAGGTGGCGAGCCGCATCCTCGCCAAGATCCGCGACGTCGCCTCCGACCACCTCGGCTTCAAGGTGACCCGGGCCGTCGTCACCGTCCCGGCCTACTTCACCGACCGGCAGCGGCAGGCGGTGAAGGAGGCCGGCAAGCTGGTGGGGCTCGAGGTGGTCCGCATCATCAACGAGCCCACCTCGGCGGCGCTCGCCTACGGCCTCGGCAAGCACCTCCGGGAGCGGGTGCTGGTCTACGACCTGGGGGGCGGGACCTTCGACGTCTCCATCATCGACATCCGCGACCGGGTCTTCGAGGTGAAGGCCACCGCAGGCGACATCTTCCTGGGCGGCCTCGACTTCGACAACGCCATGATCGCCTACGTGCTGGCCGACTTCCGGCGCAAGCACGCGGTCGACCTTTCCTCCGACCCGGTGGCGATGCAGCGCATCAAGGATCTCGCCGAGCGCACCAAGATCGACCTGTCGGCGCGCCCCGAGGCCCCCTTCTCCATCCCGTTCATCACCATGACGCCGCAGGGCCAGCCGCTCAACATCGACATGCGCTTCGACCGGGCGCTCCTCGAGCAGCTCACCGAGCCGCTCGTCGACCGGAGCATGGAGATCGTGGCCCGCGTCCTCACCGACGCCGGGCTCTCCGCCGGGGACGTCGACAAGGTGATGCTGGTGGGCGGGCAGACCCGCATGCCGGCCATCCAGGAGCGGCTCACCAGCTTCTTCGGCCGCCCGCCGTCGAAGGGCGTCCACCCCGACGAGGCGGTGGCCATCGGCGCGGCGCTCTACGGCTGGTCCCTGCAGGCCGGCGGCGAGCAGCGGCTGCAGCTGCTCGACGTCATCCCCATGGCGATCGGCATCGAGCAGGCCGGGGGCGGGACGCACGTGGTCTTCGGCCGCAACGCCGCCATCCCCAACGCCCGCGCGCTCTCCGCCACGAACTCCCGCGACGGCCAGACCGAGCTCGTCCTGCGCATCGTGCAGGGCGACGCCCCGGAGGCGGCGAAGAACGAGACCCTCGGCGAGTTCACCTTCAGCGGCGTCCGCCCCGGCCCGGCCGGCGAGGTGCGCCTCGAGATCCTCTTCGAGGTGAACGTGGAGGGGATCCTGTCGGTGCACGCCCGCGACCTGGACACCGGCCGCGAGATGAAGAGCACGGTCCGGGTGACGCAGAGCTGAGCCGGGGGCGACGCCCTACGCCGACTTCTTCTCCTTCTCGAAGGAGAGCAGCGGCGGCTCGCGGCGCAGGATCACCCCGTCGGTGATCTTGCACTCCTTCACGCCCTCCCGGTACGGCACGTCGTACATGATGTCGAGCATGGCCTGCTCGAGGATGGAGCGCAGGCCACGGGCGCCGGACTTGCGCCGCATGGCCTCGCGGGCCGTGGCGCGCAGCGCCTCCTTCGTGAAGGAGAGCTTCACCTTCTCGAGGTCGAAGAGCTTCTGGTACTGCTTCACGAGCGCGTTCCGGGGCTGGGTGAGGATGGTGACGAGGTCGTCCTCGGTCAGCTCGGAGAGGGTCGCGATGACGGGGATGCGCCCGACGAACTCGGGGATCATCCCGAACTTCACCAGGTCCTGGGGCTCGATGTGTGCGAGCAGCTCGCCGAGCGAGGCCTCCTCGCGCGACTGCACGGCGGCCCCGAAGCCGAGCCCCTTCACGCCCACCCGGCGGCGGATGGCCTGCTCGATGCCGCAGAAGGCGCCGCCCACGATGAAGAGGATGTTGGACGTGTCGACCTGGATCGACTCCTGCTGGTTGTACTTCTTGCCGCCCCGCGGCGTGACGCTCGCCCGGGTGCCCTCCACGACCTTGAGGAGCGCCTGCTGCACGCCCTCCCCGCCCACGTCGCGGGTGGCCGACGGCGAGTCCCCCTTGCGCGCGATCTTGTCGATCTCGTCGATGTAGACGATGCCGCGCGAGGCCTTCTCCACGTCGTAGTCGGCGTTGTGGAGCAGGTTCTGGATGATGTTCTCGACGTCCTCGCCGACGTATCCGGCCTCGGTCAGGCTGGTGGCGTCGGCGATGGTGAACGGTACGTTCAGGAAGCGGGCGAGCGACTGGGCGAGCAGCGTCTTGCCGGCGCCGGTCGGGCCGATGAGCAGGATGTTCGACTTCTGGAGCTCGACCTCGTCGACACCGCGGCCCGGCGCGGGTCGTTGCCCGCGGGGCGTGCGCCGGGCGTGGATGCGCTTGTAGTGGTTGTAGACGGCGACCGCGAGCACCCGCTTGGCGCGGTCCTGGCCGACCACGTAGTCGTCGAGGAAGGACTTCACCTCGGCGGGCGTGGGCAGCGAGACGGGCGGACGCCCCTCCTCGCGCTCTCCCTCCTCGGCGATGATGTCGTTGCAGAGCCGGATGCACTCGTCGCAGATGTAGACGGTGGGGCCGGCGATGAGCTTGCGGACGTCCCGCTGCCCCTTGCCGCAGAAGGAGCAGCTGAGGCTCCCGTGATGTGATTCCTTCCGGCTCAAATTGGCCCTCTCTCCGCGATGCTACACCAGAGGTCGGGGCTCCCCAAAGAACCCCGCCGCAGGATTTCTAACGAGGGGGCCCGGGCGGCGCCGCGGGAGGCGTCCTCAGTCCCCGGAGAGCCGGTCGAGCGCGTCGGCGAGGTCGCGGGCGGCCCGGCGCAGCGCCGCCGGGATCTCCTTCTCCCCCTCGCAGGCCTCGGCGAGCCGGCGGG
>JBAVCR010000583.1:0-4480 GCA_049586815.1 Anaeromyxobacteraceae bacterium | reverse complement strand
CAAGGACCCGCGAAGCTCTCGACGCCGCCGTCGCCCACGCCATGAAGCTCATCACCCCGGACGATGCCGCAGCCTGGTTCGCCCACTGCGGCTTCCCGGCTCAACCCGAATGATCAGCGCTATCAGTTCGGCGGGGACGCCCCTCAGCACGACCGTCGCCATGCTCGGCTCCATAGAGGAACCCTGCGGGTTGCACAACCCGGGCCCGCAACCCGCCGTGAAATCTGGAGAGTGATCCCGCGGCATGGTCCGCGCCACGGACCGTCCGATCCGCGGACCACCCCGTCGAGGCAAACGAGGCCGCCTAGAGCCGCAGGTCGATGGCCCGGTTCGACATCTCGTCCGCGGCGCCGTTCTCCTCGCGCGGGATGTGTCGGACCTCGATCTGTTCGAAGGCCTGGAGGAGCGCCTTGGCCTCGGCGTGGAGCGGGGCCAGGTGGTCGGCCTTCACCGCGTACTCGCCGGAGAGCTGCTTCACGAGCAGCTCGCTGTCGGCCAGCACCTCGAGCTCGCGCAGCCCCATGGCCTTGGCGCGCTTCAGCCCCAGGATGAGGCCGGTGTACTCGGCCACGTTGTTCGTGGTCTCGCCCAGGTACTTGCCGACCTTGGCGACCACGTGCCCCTCCGGGCTCACGATCACCGCGCCGGCGCCGGCCGGGCCGGGGTTCCCTCGCGCGGCGCCGTCGGTGAAGAGGCGGGTGCGCACCGGGCGGGCCTCGGCGACCCGCTCGGCCTCGCGCTCCGCGGCGACGGCGGCCGCCTTCTCCTTCTTCTTCCGGTCGCGGACGACCTTGGACTCGTTCATGGCCGCGTCGAGCTCCTCGGCCGACTCGCGCGCGGCGCGCTCGACCTCGGAGACCTTGCGGACCTTGAGCCCCTTCTGCACGGCCGCGGCGGCGGCGCCGGAGGCGGCCTCCTCGGCCTGCTCGATGCGGTCGGCGGCGGCGTTGATGAGCTTGCCGAGGACGTCGCGGTCGTACCCCTTGTAGCGGGCGAGCGCGCGCGGCAGCTCCTCGTTGGCGGCGATGAAGCGGAGCAGCTCCGCGAGGACGGGCTTCGCCACGGTGCGGCTCAGGCGGCGGGCGGCGAGGCCGGGCTCACCGCCTCCGGGACGTAGATGATCCGGTTGCAGTTGGGGCAGTTCTCGATCGAGGTGGCCCGGACCAGCGTGATGGCCATCTGCGGCGGGATCTGCCGGTTGCAGCCGCGGCAGGTGCCGCCGACGACCTGGGTCACGGCGATGCCGCCGCGCCGCTTGCGGATGTTCTCGTAGCGGGCGAGGAGCGCCGGCTCGACCTTGGTGGCGAGCTCGGCCCGCCGGGCCCCGAGGGCCGCCGACCGGGTGACGAACTCGGCCTCGCGCCGGACGAGCCCCTCGAGCTCCTCCTGGGCCCCGGCCTCCTTCTCGTCGAGCTTCTCCTGCAGGGCGTCGATGGCCCGCTCGATCTCCTCGGCCTGGGCGGTGAGGACCTTGATCTGCTCGCCGACCGACTCGTTCGTCTTCTTGGCGATGTCGATCTCGCGGGAGAGCGCGGCGTACTCGCGGGGGGTGCGGATCTCGGCGAGCCGCCCCTCCCACTTCTTCACCTTGTCGCGCTCGAGCGCCACCGTCTGCTCCTGGCTGCGCTTCTCGCGCTCCACGCCGGCCAGCCGGTCCTGCTCGGCCTGCCAGGCCTTGCGGACGACTCCGACGTCGGCGTCGATCTCCGCCCTCCGGCGGGGAACCGCCTCGGCCTCGGCCCGCACCTCGGCCGCCTCGACGTCGACCTGCTGCAGCTCCTCCAGCGCCTTCAGCTTCTCACGCAGCGACAAGGACCTCTCCTTGGTCGGCGGGCCACCGCCCCGGGGAAACGGGGTTGGGCCCACCAGGACTCGAACCTGGATCGAACCGGTTATGAGCCGGCCGCTCTGCCATTGAGCTATGGGCCCCCGGCCCGCCTCCGACCTTCCTTAGCACGGCGGCGGGTGCGGGGGCGTTCACCTAGTTCTCCACGAAGCTCTTGAGCCGCTTCGACCGGCTGGGGTGGCGCAGCTTTCGGAGCGCCTTGGCCTCGATCTGCCGGATGCGCTCCCGGGTCACCTCGAAGTCCTGCCCGACCTCCTCGAGGGTGTGGTCGGACTTCTCCCCGATGCCGAAGCGCATGCGCAGCACCTTCTCCTCGCGCGGCGTGAGCGTGGCGAGCACCTTCCGGGTCTGCTCGGCCAGGTTCATGTTGATGACCGCGTCGGACGGGGAGACGATGGCCTTGTCCTCGATGAAGTCGCCGAGGTGGCTGTCCTCCTCCTCGCCGATGGGGGTCTCGAGGGAGATGGGCTCCTTGGCGATCTTGAGGACCTTGCGGACCTTGTCGAGCGGCAGCTCCATCTTCTCGGCGATCTCCTCCGGGGTCGGCTCCCGCCCGAGCTCCTGCACGAGGTAGCGGGAGGTCCGGATGAGCTTGTTGATGGTCTCGATCATGTGCACCGGGATGCGGATGGTGCGGGCCTGGTCGGCGATGGCGCGGGTGATGGCCTGCCGGATCCACCAGGTGGCGTAGGTCGAGAACTTGTAGCCGCGCTTGTACTCGAACTTGTCCACGGCCTTCATGAGGCCGATGTTGCCCTCCTGGATGAGGTCCAGGAACTGCAGGCCGCGGTTCGTGTACTTCTTGGCGATGGAGACGACGAGGCGCAGGTTGGCCTCGACGAGCTCGGTCTTGGCCCGCTCGGCGGCGTTCTCGCCCTCGGCCAGCGCCCGGTAGGTGCGGCGCAGGTCCTCGACCGGGAGCATGGCCTCCTCCTCGACGCGCTGGATCTTGCGGCGCGCGGCGCGGATGATCCGGTCGAGCTCCTCTATGCCCTCGGGGGTGAGCCCGAGCTTGCGGGCCGCCTTGCGGCGGGAGGCGTCGTCGGCGCGGGCCTCGGCGATGAGCCGCTTGATCTCGCGCAGCGGCATGCGGTGGTGGCGCTCGAGCTCGAAGAACTCGCGCTCCGACTCCTCCACCCGCTTGATGAGCCCCTTCAGCCGCGCCACGATGCGGTCGATGGTCTTCTTGTTGAGCCCGATGTCCTCGAGGCTCTCGACCATCTGCCCCTCGAGCGCCTTGATCTCCTCGCGGATCTCCCGGCGCTTGGCGTCGGAGAGCTTCTTCTGCTCGAGGGTCTCGCGCTGCCGGGCCACGTCGCGCTCGGCCTTGGCGATGCGCTCGATGTGCTTCAGCACCTGCTCGACCTTGCGCTCCTCCTCTTTGGGGAGGGCCGGGGCGGCTGCCTCGCCCTCGACGCCCTCGGCGGCTGCCCCTTCGGCCTCCTCGACCTCGACCTCGGCCTCCTCCTCGGTCTCGGTCTCGCGCTCCGCGGTGGACTCGTCGCCGGCGTCCTTGATGATCTCGCGGACCCGGATCTTCCCCTTCTTGAGCCGCTCGCCCAGGTCGAGGATCTCCTTGATGGCGAGCTGCGAGGCCAGCACCGAGGTGAGGACGGCCTTCTCCCCCTGCTCGATGCGCTTCGCGATCTCCACCTCGCCCTCGCGGGTGAGGAGCGAGACCGACCCCATCTTGCGGAGGTACATCCGCACCGGGTCGTTCGACTTGCCGTAGCCGGCGTCCTCCTCCTCCTCCTCCTTCTCCTCGGTCGCCGTCTTCGCCTCGGGCTCGGGCGGCTTGTCCGGGAGCTTCATCTTCTTGGCGTCGTCGACCACCTCGATGTCGTGCTCGCCGAACATCGACATGACGTCGTCGATCTGGTCGGAGGAGACGATGTCGCTGGGGAGGGCGTCGTTCACCTCCTCGTAGGTGAGGAAGCCCTTCTCCCGGCCGCGCTCCATGAGCGCCTTCACCTCGGTGCGCTCGGTGACGTCGAGGTCGTCCGAGGCGTCGTCGTCGTCGTCGCCGGCGGCCTCGGCCTCCTCCTCGCCCTCGGCGCCCTCGGCCTCCTCCTCCTCGCCGAGCGCCTCGCGCTCCTCGTCGGTGAGGCCGGCGAGGCGCAGCTTCTCCTGGCGGGTGAGCTTCCTGCCCGGGGCCTTCTTCTCGCCCTTTCCCTCGGCGGGCCGGGCGCCGGCCTTCCCACCCTTCGCGGGAGGAACGGGCGGCGGCGCCTTGGCGGCGAGCCCCTTCTTCGGGGGCTTCTCGGGCGCGGGAGGGGCCTTCGCGGCACCCTTCACGGCCTTCGGGGGGGCGGCCTTCACCGAAGCCTTGCCCTTCACCGGGGCGGCGGCCTTGCGGGCGGGCGCGGCGGCCTTCGCCGCGCGGGCCGGCCGGACCTCGCGGGCCTTGGCCTTCGGGTCCGTCGGCTTCTTCTTGCTCGGGGTCTGCTTCTTCGTCATCTCGGGGGGCTCCTCCGGTGTCCCGGGCGCGCGTGGGGATCTCTAACGCGGTGGGGCGTGCCCATCTCGGCGTTTCTCGTCATGACCGGCGCAGGTCCTCCCGCCGGCGCTCCAGGTCCAGGCGGCGGCGCTGCAGGGTGAGCTGGTCGTTCACCAGGTCGGTCGAGGGATGGGGGC
>JBAVCR010000582.1:0-1568 GCA_049586815.1 Anaeromyxobacteraceae bacterium | reverse complement strand
GTCCTACCGTTCCTCCTCGGCGCCCCGCCCGCGGAGCGGGTCCTCGCCTGGTCCGAGCCCCTCGGGGCCTTCCACCTGCGCCTCGACCCGCTCTCGGCGTTCTTCCAGGCCGCCCTCTTCGGCCTCGCCGTTCCCGCCTGCGCCTTCGGCGCCTCGTACATGCGCCCGCAGGTGGGGCGCCGGCCGCTCGGCGCCTTCGTCCTCTTCCAGGGGCTGCTCCTCCTCTCCCTCTCCCTCGTCTTCGCCGCCGCGGACGCGGTCCTCTTCCTCGTGGCCTGGGAGGTGATGACCGTCGCCACCTTCGCGCTCGTCACCTTCGACGACGAGCGGGTCCAGGTCCGGCGGGCCGGTTTCGTCTTCCTCGTGGCCTCCCACCTCGGGACGGCCTTCCTGGTCGCGCTCTTCCTCGTCCTCGGGCGGGGCGCGGGCGGCTTCGACTTCGCGCGCTTCGAGGCCATGCGGATGGCGGGGATCGGCGCGCCGCCCGTCCTCTTCGCCCTCGGCCTCGTCGGCTTCGGCACCAAGGCGGGGATCTTCCCGCTCCACGTCTGGCTGCCCGAGGCCCACCCTGCCGCGCCCAGCCACGTCTCGGCGCTGCTCTCCGGGGTCATGATCAAGACCGGGGTGTACGGGCTCCTCCGGCTCGTCGGGTTCCTTCCGCCGCTCGGCGCCGGATACGGGCTCCTCGTGGGCGCGCTCGGGCTCGGGAGCGCGCTCGTCGCCATCACGCTCACCCTCGGGCAGGAGGATCTCAAGAAGGCGCTCGCCTACTCCAGCGTCGAGAACGTGGGGCTCGTCCTCCTCGGCATCGGCGTCGGGATCGCCGCCGGAGCGTCCGGTCACCCCGTCGTGGCGGCGCTCGGCATGGGCGGGGCGCTCTTCCACGTCTGGAACCACGCCCTCATGAAGGGGCTCGCCTTCCTGGGCGCGGGCACGATCGTCCACGCGGCCCACTCCCAGGACCTGGAGCGCATGGGCGGCCTGCTCGCCCGGCTGCCGCTCACCGGCAGCTTCTTCCTCGTCGGCGCGGCGACCCTCGCCGCCTTGCCGCCGCTCGCCGGCTTCTCCTCGGAGTGGCTCCTCTACCTCGGGCTCCTCTCCGGGGCCGGGAGCGCCACCGGCGCCGCGTCGCTGCTCGGCTACCTCGCCGTCGCCGCACTGGCGCTCGTGGGGGCCATCGCCGCCGTCTCCTTCACGCGCATCGTCGGCGTGGCCCTCCTCGGGAATCCCCGGACCGCGGAGGCGGCGCGGGCCCGGGAGGTGGGTCCGGGCGGCTGGGTCCCCCTCGCCCTGCTCGCCGCGGGATGCGCCGTCTTCGGCGTCTTCCCGGCGCTCCCGCTGCGTCTCGTCGTCCCGGTCGCGGTGCAGCTGGGAGCCGTCCAGGCTCCCGAGGTGCTCTCCCCCGCCGCCGCGACGTCGGCGGCGCCGCGCATCCTCGCCCTCCTCCTCCTCGCGCTCGCCGGGGGCCTCTTCCTGCTCGGGCGCAGGCTCCGCGCCTCCCACCCGCCCGCGCCCGCCGAGACCTGGGGCTGCGGCTTCACCGCCCCGACCTCGCGGATGGAGTACAC
>JBAVCR010000581.1:0-18009 GCA_049586815.1 Anaeromyxobacteraceae bacterium | reverse complement strand
CAGTGGAGGGTGCCGATCCCGCGCCGGGCGGTCCCGCCGTCGCGCGAGGCCCGGTCGACCGAGCAGCGGAGCTCCACCACCTCGCCCCCCGCTCCCCGGACGACGTCGTCGCAGCGCACCACGTAGGCCCCGGCGAGCCGCACCTCGCGCCCGGGGGCGAGCCGCTTCCAGTCGGCCGGAGGGTCGCTCGAGAAGTCGTCCCGCTCGACGAGGAGGTCGCGCCCGAACGGGACCTTCCTCGATCCGCCGCGCTCCGGCTCGGCGGGCCACCAGGGGACGTCGAGCTCCTCGTCGGGCCCGGTCCAGTTCACGAGCGTGAGGCGCACCGGGTCGAGGACGGCGAGGGCGCGGGGCGAGCGCTTCTCCAGATCGGCCCGGACGCAGAACTCGAGCTTGCCGATGTCCACCACGCTGTTGTTCTTCGCCACGCCGATGAGCTCGGCGAAGTCCCGGAGCGCCTCCGGCGTCACGCCCCTGCGCCGGACCCCCGCGATGGTGGGCATGCGGGGGTCGTCCCAGCCCGAGACCCGCTTCTCGTTCACGAGCTGGAGGAGCTTCCGCTTCGACATCACCGTGTAGCCGAGCGCCAGCCGGGCGAACTCGTACTGGCGCGGGCGGGGGTCCCAGGGGCCGGTGTGGTCGAGGACCCAGTCGTAGAGCTCGCGGTTGGACTCGAACTCGAGCGTGCAGATGGAGTGGGTCACCCCCTCGAAGGCGTCCTCGAGGGGGTGGGCGTAGTCGTACATCGGGTAGATGCACCAGGCGTCGCCGGTGCGGTGGTGGTGGGCGTGCCGGATCCGGTAGAGGAGCGGGTCCCGCATGATCACGTTCGGGTGCGCCATGTCGATGCGCGCCCGCAGGACCGCCGCCCCGTCGGGGAACTCCCCCTTCCGCATGCGGCGGAGGAGGTCGAGGTTCTCCGCGACCGGCCGGTCGCGGAACGGGCTCGCCACCCCCGGGCGCTCGAAGCTTCCCCGCTGCTCCCGGATGGCCTCCTGCGCCTGGGTGTCCACGTAGGCCTTGCCGTCCCGGACGAGCCGCTCGGCGCAGGCGTACATGCGCTCGAAGTAGTCGGACGCGAAGTGGAGGTGGGCGCCCCAGTCGCCGCCCAGCCAGCGGACGTCGGCCTGGATGGACTCGACGTACTCGACGTCCTCGGTGGTGGGGTTCGTGTCGTCGAAGCGGAGGTGGGCGCGCCCCCCGTAGCGGGCGGCCAGGCCGAAGTTGAGGAGGATCGACTTCGAGTGGCCGACGTGGAGGAACCCGTTCGGCTCCGGGGGGAACCGGGTCACGATCGGGCCCTTCACCCGGCCCGACGCGAGGTCGGCGTCGACGATGTCGGTGAGGAAGTTCCCTGAACGCGCCGATTCGGCCATCCGAGGCGTTTACCGCGCCCCCGGAACCCTCGCAAGTGCGCGGAAGGAGGGTATCCTGCCGCTCCATGGAGGCCCTACTCGACGGCTCGAGCCCCGTGCACTGGCTCGTCGTCCTCGTGCTCCTCGTCTCCGGCGCGCTGACCGCCTGGCTGGGGGTGCGGGACGGCTTCGTCCGCGGCGTGATGCGGACCAACTCCGGCACCCTCACCGGCGGCAGGGCGCGGGCGGCGGGTCTCCTCTACCTGGCCTTCGGCCTCGCCGGGGTCGTCGGCGCCGTCTTCTTCGTGCTGCGCGCCCGGTAGCCGGTCCCGCCAGGCGGTCCCCCGATGGCGCGGCGTGCGCCGCTCGCTCCGGGCGCAGGCGATCTGGAGCGCCACGCTCCGGTGGAACGCGGCCACCATGGGGGCGAAACGCACCGGGTCCCCCTCGAGCTGGGAGAGCGCGAGCGCGACGGCCTCCAGGGTGGAGAGGTGGACCTCGCCGGGCTCGGCCCGCAGCCCCGCGTACCCGCTCGGACGCCCCGCGTCGATCGAGATGCGCGGGAGGCGGGCCAGGGTGGGGGAGAGGCGCAGCATCTTCCCGGCCTGGTGCCAGGTGCCGTCCACGGCGAAGAGCACGGGCGGGGGCGCCCCGACCCTGGACGCCGCCGGGACCGACGCCTCTCCCGGCCAGAGGACCGCCGCCCCGGGGAGGGCGGCGAGGGCGGCCACCCGGGGGTCGCCCTCGAACGAGACCCCGCGAAGGATCTCGGCATTCTCGAGGGAGATGCGGGTGAGCCAGGCCGAGCAGATGGCCAGCCGGGCCTCCCGGGGGTGCTGCAGGAGGACGACGCGAGTGCGGGACGGGACGGGCGCGAGCCCCGCGCAGACGCAGAACGCGGTGGGACGCAGGCAGCGGGGGCAGCCGTCGCGCACGCGGTCAGCCGACCCCGAGCAGCTCGACCTCGAAGACCAGCGTGGCGTCGGGGGGAATCACCGGGGGAGCCCCACGGGACCCGTAGGCCAGGTCCGGCGGCAGGGTGAGCTTCCTTCTGCCCCCCACCTTCATGCCGGCGACCCCCTGGTCCCACCCCTCGATGACCTCGCCGGCCCCGAGCAGGAACGTGAAGGGCTCGCCGCCCACCGAGGAGTCGAACTTCGTCCCATCGAGCAGCCACCCCGTGTAGTGGACCTCGACGCTCCTCCCCGGGACCGCCTCCGGTCCGCTGCCGGCCACGAGATCCTCGACCTTGGGCTTCGCCATGGTGTCCTCCGTCGGCCCCGCCTCGGGGCGCCGGGGGAGGACTACCCGGTGGCGCCGCCGGAGGCAAGGAGACGGGGATCCCGGTGGGGCCTCCGTCGATCGGCGGTTGCGGTTCTCGCCACGGGTGCGTAAACCAATGGTCTCGCCGGATTCCAGGACCCATTTCACGCAGAGGGAGGAGCGCCATGAACGGAGAGCAGGAGACCACGCCGCAGCCCGGGATGATCGAGACCGCCGTCGCCAAGCTGGAGGAGGTGCGGGCGGAGGTGGAGAAGGACGTGAAGGCCGCCGCCGCCGAGGTGCAGGCCGACGTGAAGAAGGTCCGGGCCAAGGCGAAGAAGTTCGTCGCCCAGGTGAAGCGCAAGGCCAAGGCCGCGAAGAAGAAGGCCGGCCAGCAGCTCAAGAAGGACGTCCGCGCCGCCAGGGCCGCCGGAAAGCGCGTCAACGCCCAGGTGAAGAAGGACGTCAAGGCGGTGAAGGCGGCCGCGAAGAAGCTCACGAAGAAGCCCGCGAAGAAGGCCGCGAAGAAGCCGGCCCGCAAGGCCGCGAGGAAGGTCGCGAAGAAGAAGTAGACCCGCCTGGCCGGACCCCCGGGGCGCGCCCGCCGTGGCCCACGCCATGGAGGGAGGCGCCCCTGCATTTTCCGGGGATGGCGCCGAACCCGTGGACGGGTCGCGCGAGTTCTGATTTCCTCCGGGGTCATGCCCACCCCCACCTTCCAGTACCAGGATCCGTTCCCGCTCTCGAAGGACCAGACGCGCTACCGCCTCGTCTCGAAGGAGGGCGTGTCGGTCGCCACCTTCGAGGGCAAGGAGGTCCTCAAGGTCGAGCCGTCCGCGCTCGAGCGCGTGGCGAACGAGGCCATGCGCGAGCTCTCCTTCTTCCTGCGCCCCGATCACAACGAGCAGGTCGCGAAGATCCTCACCGACCCGGAGGCCTCGCCCAACGACAAGGGGGTCGCGCTCGCCTTCCTGCGCAACGCCGAGATCTCGGCCCAGGGCGAGCTGCCCATCTGCCAGGACACCGGCACGGCCACCGTGGTCGGGAAGAAGGGGCAGCAGGTCTGGACCGGTGTGAAGGACGAGGAGTGGATCTCCAAGGGGGTCTACCGGACCTACACCGAGGAGAACCTGCGCTACTCCCAGACCGCCGCGCTCAACATGTACGACGAGGTCAACACCGGCACCAACCTGCCGGCGCAGATCGACCTCTACGCGACCGAGGGCGCCGAGTACAAGTTCCTCTTCGTGGCCAAGGGCGGCGGCTCCGCCAACAAGACCATGCTCTGGCAGGAGACGAAGGCGCTGCTCACGCCCGAGAAGCTCGAGAAGTTCCTCGTCGACAAGATGAAGTACCTCGGCACCGCGGCCTGCCCGCCGTACCACATCGCCGTGGTGGTGGGCGGCACGTCCGCCGAGACCAACCTGAAGACCGTGAAGCTCGCCTCCACGAAGTACTACGACGGGCTTCCCACCGAGGGGAACGCCCACGGCCAGGCCTTCCGCGACGTGGAGCTCGAGAAGCGGCTCCTCGCCGCGGCGCAGAAGCTGGGCATCGGCGCCCAGTTCGGCGGCAAGTACTTCGCCCACGACGTGCGCGTCGTCCGCCTGCCGCGCCACGGCGCCTCCTGCCCGGTGGGCATGGGCGTCTCCTGCTCGGCCGACCGCAACGCGAAGGCCAAGATCACGAGGGATGGGGTCTTCGTCGAGGACCTCGACCGGAACCCGGGCCGGCTCATCCCCGAGCAGTACAGGGGCAAGCACGAGCACGGCGTGAAGATCGACCTGAACCGGCCGATGAAGGAGATCGTGGCGGAGCTGTCGCGCCACCCGGTCTCGACCCCCCTGCTCCTCACCGGGACGCTCGTCGTGGCCCGCGACATCGCCCACGCGAAGTTCAAGGAGCTCATCGACGCCGGCAAGGGCGTGCCCGAATACCTCAAGGCCCACCCCGTCTACTACGCCGGTCCGGCCAAGACCCCGAAGGGCAAGCCGTCGGGCTCCTTCGGTCCCACCACCGCCGGCCGCATGGACTCCTACGTGGACCTGCTCCAGTCGCACGGGGCGTCGCTCGTCATGATCGCGAAGGGCAACCGGAGCCAGCAGGTCACCGATGCCTGCAAGAAGTACGGCGGCTTCTACCTGGGCTCCATCGGCGGCCCCGCCGCGGTGCTCGCCGAGGAGAACATCAAGAAGGTGGAGTGCATCGACTTCCCCGAGCTCGGCATGGAAGCGGTCTGGAAGATCGAGGTCGTGAACTTCCCGGCCTTCGTCCTCGTCGACGACAAGGGGAACGACTTCTTCAAGAAGCTCGGGATCTAGGCCCGGTGACGCCGGTGGCCTGACCGCGGAATCAGCGACGGCGCGGGCCCGGGGAGGCGAGCCGACCGGGCAGGCCCGGCGTCATGTATACTGCCCGGCCCTCATTCGAGAGCCGCCCGCCCCATGACCGAGCCACGCACCCTGCTGCAGAAGATCTGGGAGTCCCACGTCGTCGCGCAGGAGGAGGGCGCCCCCGCCGTCCTCTTCATCGATCGCCACCTGGTGCACGAGGTGACGTCGCCGCAGGCCTTCACCGGCCTGCGCACCCGCGGGCTCAAGGTCCGTCGGCCCGACCTCACCACCGCCACCGCCGACCACTCCATCCCCACCCGGGGCCCGGTGATCGACGAGCAGGCGGCCGCCCAGCTCCGGAAGCTGGAGGAGAACTGCCGCGATTTCGGCGTGCCGCTCTTCGGGCGTGGCGATCCCCGCCAGGGCGTGGTGCACGTCATGGGGCCGGAGCAGGGGCTCACCCAGCCGGGCATGACCATCGTCTGCGGCGACAGCCACACGGCCACCCACGGGGCCTTCGGCGCGCTCGCCTTCGGCATCGGCACGAGCGAGGTGGAGCACGTCCTCGCCACCCAGTGCCTGCTCCAGCAGCGCCCGCGCAATTACGAGGTCCGGGTCGACGGGCGGCTCCCCGACGGCGTGGCGGCCAAGGACGTGATCCTGGCGCTCATCGCCCGCATCGGCGTGGGCGGCGGCACCGGCCACGTCTTCGAGTTCAACGGCAGCGGCATGAGCGCCCTCGACATGGAGGAGCGCATGACGGTCTGCAACATGGCCATCGAGGGCGGCGCCCGCGCCGGTCTCGTGGCCCCCGACGACGCGACCTTCCAGTACCTGGCCGGCAAGCCGGCCTCGCCGCGGGGCGAGGCCTGGGACCGGGCCGTGGCCCGCTGGCGCAAGCTGCCCTCCGACCCCGGGGCCCGCTTCGACCGGTCCATCTCCCTCGACGCAGCGGCGCTCGAGCCGATGATCACCTTCGGGACCAACCCGGGCATGGGCATGGCCATCGGGGGGCGGATTCCCCACCCGGCCTCGCTGCCCGACACCCACCAGCGGGCCGCGCTCGAGAAGGCGCTCGGCTACATGGGCTTCCAGCCCGGTCAGGCCATCGCCGGCCACCCGGTGCAGGTGGTCTTCATCGGCAGCTGCACGAACGGCCGCATCTCCGACCTGCGGGCAGCCGCGTCGGTGATGAAGGGGCGCAAGGTCGCTCCCGGCATGCGGGTGCTCGTGGTCCCCGGCTCGGGTCTCGTGAAGGCCCAGGCCGAGGCCGAGGGGCTCGACCGCGTGTTCGTCGAGGCCGGCGCGGAGTGGCGCAACCCGGGCTGCTCGATGTGCATCGCCATGAACGGCGATCAGCTGCAGCCGGGCGAGTACGCCGTCTCCACCTCGAACCGCAACTTCGAGGGGCGGCAGGGCAAGGGCGGCCGCACGCTGCTCGCCTCGCCGCTCACCGCCGCCGCGGCCGCGGTGACGGGCAAGGTCACCGACCCGCGCACGCTCCCCCGCGCCTAGGAGGAACCCGGCCATGGCCCAGTTCATCACGCTCACGTCCCGGGTCGTCGTCGTCCCGCAGAACGACATCGACACCGACCAGATCATCCCGGCCCGCTTCCTCAAGACCACCGACAAGGCGGGGCTGGGGTCGAGCCTCTTCGCCGACTGGCGCTACGGCGCCGACGGCGCGCCGCTGCCGGGGTTCCCGCTCAACGCGCCGCGGGCGCGGGGCGCGCAGATCCTCCTCGCCGGGGACAACTTCGGCTGCGGCAGCTCGCGCGAGCACGCCCCGTGGGCCCTCACCGGCTTCGGCTTCCGCGCCGTGGTGAGCACCTCCTTCGCCGACATCTTCCGGAACAACGCCCTGAAGAACGGCCTGCTGCCGGTCGCCATCGACGCCGGCGCCCACGCCTCGCTCCTCGCGCAGCTGGCCGCGAGTCCGGAGGCCGAGCTGACGGTCGACCTCGCCGCGCAGACGGTGGTCCTGCCGGACGGCGTCCGGGTGGGGTTCCCCATCGACCCCTTCTCCCGGACCTGCCTGCTCGAGGGCGTCGACGAGCTCGGCTACATCCTGCGCTTCGAGCCCCGGATCGAGGAGCACGAGCGACGGCTCCGGGAGGCCTCGTGATCCAGATCTACGACACCACCCTCCGGGACGGCACGCAGCGCGAGGGCATCTCGCTCTCCTGCGACGACAAGCTCGCCGTCGCCGCCCGCCTGGACGAGTTGGGCGTGGCCTTCATCGAGGGCGGCTGGCCCGGATCGAACCCGAAGGACGCAGAGTTCTTCGCCCGCGCCCGTGACCGGGAGTGGAGGACGGCGAAGGTGGCCGCCTTCGGCTCCACCTGTCGCGTGGGCGGGGGCCCCGAGGACGACGCCAACATCCGCGCCCTGGTCGACTCCGGTGCGCCGGTCTGCACCGTGGTGGGGAAGACCTGGACGCTCCACGTCACCGACGTGCTGCGGACCACGCTCGAGGAGAACCTGCGCATCGTCGAGCAGAGCCTGGCCTACCTGCGGGCCCAGGGCCGGCGCGTGGTCTACGACGCCGAGCACTTCTTCGACGGCTACCGGGCCGACCCCGGCTACGCGCTCGCCACGCTGGAGGCGGCGACGCGGGGCGGGGCGGAGACGCTCGTCCTCTGCGACACGAACGGCGGGTCCCTTCCCTGGCAGGTGGCGGAGGTGGTCCGCGCGGTGCGGGCCCGGGTCCCCACGCCGCTCGGCATCCACGCCCACAACGACAGCGAGACCGCGGTGGCGAACTCGCTCGCCGCCGTGCACGAGGGGGCCGTCCAGGTCCAGGGCACGGTGAACGGCTACGGCGAGCGCTGCGGCAACGCCAACCTGTGCTCGGTCATCCCCGCGCTGGAGGTGAAGCTCGGTCTCGAGTGCCTGCCGCCCGGCGGCCTGCGCACGCTCACCGAGGTGGCCCGCTTCGTCTCGGAGATCGCGAACCAGGCCCCCAACGACCACCAGCCCTACGTGGGGAAGTCGGCCTTCGCCCACAAGGGCGGCATCCACGTGGCCGCCATGCGGCGCAACGAGACCACCTACCAGCACCTCGATCCGGCGCTGGTGGGCAACCGCATGCGGGTGGTGGTGAGCGAGCTCTCCGGGAGGGGGAACCTGCTCTCCAAGGCCGAGGAGATGGGGATCGTCGGCGGGGACGTGGGGGGCGTGCTCGGGGAGATCAAGGACCTGGAGGCCAGGGGCTTCTCCTTCGAGGCCGCCGAGGCGTCCGTGGCCATGCTCATGAAGCGCCAGGAGCCGGGGTACCGGCCCCCGTTCGAGCTCGTCGACTTCCTCGTGAACGTCGAGCACCGCACCGGGCGCGGCATCTTCGCCGAGGCCATGGTGAAGGTGCGCGTGGACGGACAGGTGCACCACACCGCGGCCGAGGGCGACGGGCCGGTCGACGCGCTCGACGCCGCGCTCCGCAAGGCGCTCCAGCCGCGCTTCCCGCGGGTGGGGGAGATGAAGCTCACCGACTACAAGGTCCGCATCCTGGACAGCGAGAGCGGCACGGGCGCGGTGACCCGCGTCCTCATCGACACGCACATGGGCGACCGGCGCTGGAGCACCGTCGGCGCCTCCACCAACATCATCGAGGCCAGCTGGCGCGCCCTCAGCGACGCGATCGAGTACGGCCTCACCGTGGCGGCCTGAAGCCGCGCGGGAAGGCGGGAGACGGCATGAAGGCGACGATCGTGGTGCTGCCGGGCGACGGCATCGGTCCGGAGGTGACGGCGCAGGCGCTGCGGGTGCTCGAGGCGGTGGCGGCGAAGGGCGGCCACTCCTTCCGCTTCGAGGAGCGGCTCATGGGCGGCTGCTCCATCGACGCCCACGGCACGGCCCTCACCCCGGAGGTGCTCCGCGACTGCCAGGCGGCGTCGGCGGTCCTTCTCGGGGCGGTGGGCGGCCCGAAGTGGGACGACCCCCGGGCCAAGGTCCGGCCCGAGCAGGGGCTCCTCGCGCTGCGCAAGGGGCTCGGCGTGTTCGCCAACCTGCGCCCGGTGCGGGTCCACCCGGCGCTCGTCGACGCGTCGCCGCTCAAGGCCGACCGGCTTGCCGGGGTCGACATCCTCGTCATCCGCGAGCTGACCGGGGGGCTCTACTTCGGCGAGCCGAAGGGGCGCCACCAGAAGGACGGGCACGAGCACGCCGTCGACACCCTCGACTACGCCGACTACGAGGTGGAGCGCGTCACCGAGCTCGCCTTCCGGCTGGCGAAGGGGCGTCGCCGCAAGGTGACCTCGGTCGACAAGGCCAACGTGCTCGAGTCGTCGCGCCTCTGGCGGCAGGTGGCCACCGCGGTGGGCACGCGGAACCCGGACGTGGCGCTCGACCACATGCTGGTCGACACGGCGGCGATGCGGCTCGTCCAGGCCCCGGCCAGCTTCGACGTGCTCGTGACCGAGAACATGTTCGGCGACATCCTCACCGACGAGGCCGCCGTGCTGGCGGGCTCGATGGGCATGCTGCCGTCGGCGTCGCTGGGATCGGGCGGGCCGGGGCTCTACGAGCCCATCCACGGCTCGGCGCCGGACATCGCGGGGAAGGGGATCGCGAACCCGCTCGGGACCATCCTCTCGGCCGCCATGATGCTGCGCCACTCGCTGGGGCTCGAGGACGAGGCGGTCGCGGTGGAAAAGGCCGCCGACGCGGCCATCACCGGGGGTGCGCGAACGGCCGACCTGGGGGGCAAGCTCTCCACCCGGGACATGGCCGAAGAGGTGCTGCGACGGCTGTAGCGCCCCGCGAGGGCGCTAGTCCTCCGGGATGGGCTGCGGCCCGGGCACGATGCCGGCGATGTCCGGGTCCTCGCCCGGCGTTCCGCCGGCGCCGGGGTTCGCCTCCTTCTCCCGCTTGCGCTGCTCGCGCCGCTCGTCCTTCTTCTTCTGCTTCTCGCGGCGCGCGGCTTCCTTCTGTCGCTTCGTCGATCCGGGGTTGAAGACCATGCTTGCTCCTTTGTGAAATGCGAAGGCCCGGCCGAAGGCCGGGCCTCCAGCGTTCGACTCGGGGTGCGACTCAGAGCGGCCTGACGTTGGCGGCCTGGAGGCCCTTCGGCCCCTTCTTCACCTCGAACTCGACCCGCTGCCCCTCCTTCAGGGTCCGGAATCCCTCGATCTGGATGGCCGTGTGGTGGCAGAAGACGTCCTCACCACCGCCGTCCTGCGTGATGAATCCGAAGCCCTTCGCATCGTTGAACCACTTCACGGTACCACTGGCCATCCAGCACTTCCTTCGTCGTTCGCGCGGGAACCGTTCCCGGTGGGCCCGGGCAACCCCTGTGGCGCGGGCCGTCGAATTGTCTAGCGCGACCGCGGTGGTTTGTCGAGCGCGGGGTCAGGAGACCCGGTCGAAGCGGGCGAAGCCCATGGTGAACACGGCGCGACCCTGGGTGAGCGAGCGGAGCTCGGTGGCGTAGCCGAACATGCGCCGGAGCGGAGCCTCTCCCTCGATCACCTTCACGGCCTCGCCCCGGTCGGAGACGTCGAGGACGGACCCCTGGCGCCGGTCGAGGCTGCCCAGGACCTCGCCCAGGTACTCCGCGGGGAGGACGACCTCGGTGCGCATGATGGGCTGGAGGAGCACGGGCCCCGCCCGGGTCGCGGCGTCGCGCACCGCGTCGGCCACCGCGACCTTGTAGGCGAAGGGGCGGGAGGCCCCCTCGCGCCAGGTGGCGCCGGTGAGGGTGACCTCGACGTCCTGCAGGGGGTGTCCCTCGAGGACCCCGGTCTCGGCGGCCTCCCGGGCGCCGGCGGCGGCCATCTCGAGCGTCTCCCCGCGCAGGAAGGGAAGCGCGCGGGCCTCGTCGGACAGGGCGAACCGGAAGCCCTGGCCCCGCTGCAGCGGCGCGATGCGGACCGTGGCGTGCCCGAAGATCTCCTCCTCGTCGAGGGACCGCGCGAAGCGCCCCTCGCCCTCGGCGGGCAGGGTGATGGTCTCCCGCAGGAGGACCTGGGGCTCGCCGGTCCGCACCTCGAGGTGGAACTCGCGGCGGAGCCGCTCGGCGACGATCTCCAGGTGGAGCTCCCCCATGCCGGAGACGAGGAGCTGGCCGGTGTCGGGGTTCTCCCCGAAGCGGAAGCTCGGATCCTCGTCGGCCACGCGGGCGAGCGCCTCGAGCAGGAGCTCCCGGTCCCGGAGGCTGCGGGCCTCGACGGCGGCGGAGATGACCGGCTCGTACCCCGAGATGCGCTCGAGGACGACGTCCTCCCCCGGAGAGGTGAGGGTGTCCCCGGTCCTGGTGTCCTTGAGCCCCATGACGGCGAAGATCTGCCCGGCGCCCAGGGAGGGCACGCGCCGCTTCTGCGAGGCGTGCATGAGCAGGACCCGCGAGATGCGCTCCTTGCGGCGCTGGCTCGCGTTCCAGACCTCGTCACCCTCGGTCACGCGGCCCGAGTACACCCGGAGGAAGACGAACCGGCGCAGCTCGTCGAGGAGCGAGACCTTGAAGGCGAGGGCGACGAGCGGCGCGTCGTCGGCCGGGGCGGGGGCGTCGACCTCCCGCCCCGCGACGTCGTGGCCGCGCGGGGGCGGGACGTCGAGGGGGGAGGGCAACCAGGCGCACACCGCGTCGAGGACCTGGGGCACCCCCTTGTTGCGCAGCGCCGATCCGCACAGCAGGGGGACGAATCGCCCGGAGAGGGTGGCCCGGCGGACGGCGGCGGAGAGGGCCGGACCGTCCAGGTCCACGTCGGCGAGCAGGGCGTCGGCGGCGGGGTCGTCCACGTCGGCGAGGATCCCGAGGAGCTCGCGCCGCGCCTCCTCGCCCCCGGGGGAGATGCCGTCCTCGGTCTCGAAGGCGCGCGGGTCGTCCTCGTCGAGGAAGCGGATGGTGCGACGGTCCACCAGGTCCTCGAAGCCGGTGAAGGCGACGCCGGCGCCGAGCGGCCGCATCACGGCGGCGCTGCGGTGGTCGGGGAAGTGGCGCCGCATGGAGCGGAGGGTCTCGTCGAAATCGGCCCCCACCCGGTCCATCTTGTTGGCGAGCGCGATGCGCGGGACCCGGTACCGGTCGGCCTGCCGCCAGACGGTCTCGCTCTGGGGCTCGACGCCGTTCACGGCGTCGAAGACCACCACCGCCCCGTCGAGCACGCGCAGGCTGCGCTCGACCTCGACGGTGAAGTCGACGTGGCCGGGGGTGTCGATGAGGTGGATCTCGTGACCCGCCCACTCGAAGGTGCTCACCGCCGACGTGATGGTGATGCCCCGCTCCCGCTCCAGGTCCATCCAGTCCATCACCGCCGCGCCGTCGTGGACCTCCCCCATCTTGTGGGTCCGGCCGGCCGCGAACAGGAAACGCTCGGAGAGGGTGGTCTTGCCCGCGTCGATGTGGGCCATGATGCCGATGTTGCGGATGGCCCGCATCCGGCGCACCGACGCGGGCTCGCGCGATCCCTCTCCCGGCATGGACGCCGAGTATACCCATCCAGGCACGGCGAAGTGGGCGAACCTTGGACAGATCCAGGGCGGTCCCCATCCGAGGTGAAGGCATGGCTCTGAGCAGCGGCAAGAAGCTCCATCCGTGGCGGTTCCACCGCGTCGGCGGTCTCGACCAGGTCCAGCTGGAGACGGCGGAGGACCTCCGGAACCTCGAGAACCTCGACCAGAAGCTGTGGGTGGCGCTCGCCTGTCCGGTGAAGGGGCTCGAGCTCGACGCGGCCACGCTGGCGCTGCTGGACGCCGACGGAGACGGGCGGGTGCGCGCCCCCGAGGTCATCGCCGCCGTGAGGTTCTGCGACCAGAGGCTGCGCGACCTCGGCGACGTCGTGAAGGGGAAGCCGACCCTGCCCCTCGCCGACGTCCGGGAGGACACCGCCGAGGGGAAGGCGCTCCTCGCCGCCTGCCGGCAGATCCTGGTCGCCCACGGGAAGCCGGACGCGACGGAGATCACGCTCGAGGAGGTGGCCGACCTCCGGGACGTCTTCGCCGCCACGCTCTTCAACGGCGACGGGGTGATCGTCCCCGAATCGGCGCCCGAGGCGGAGACCCGGCAGGTCGTCGTCGATGCCATGGCCTGCGAGGGCGAGGTTCAAGACCGCAGCGGCAAGCCCGGCCTCGACGGGCCGCACCTCGAGTCCTTCTACGCCGACCTGGCCGAGTTCGACGCCTGGTGGAAGGAGGGGCGGGGGCCGGCCATCCAGGTGCTCGGCGACGCGACCCCGGCCGCCGCCGACGCGGTCCGCGCGGTCCGGGCCAAGGTCGACGACTTCTTCACCCGCACCGGCCTCGCCGCCCTCGACGACCGGATGCCGCCTCTGCTCGCCCGGCCGGAGGCCGAGATCGCCGCCATGGCGGGCAAGGACCTCTCCCCGGGGAGCGCCGAGGTCTCGACGCTTCCCATCGCCCGCGTCGCCGCGGGTCGGTCGCTCCCGCTCGGGGAGGGCGTGAACCCCGCCTGGGCCGGGGCCGTGGCGACCCTCCAGAAGGACGCGGTGATCCCGCTGCTCGGCGCCGGACGGACGAGCCTCGGCGCCGCCGAATGGGAGTCGCTGAAGGCCAAGCTCGCTCCCTACGAGACGTGGTTCGCGGCCCGGAAGGGGACGCGGGTCGAGAAGCTCGGGGCGGCGCGGGCGGCGGCGCTGCTCGCCGGGACGGGAAAGGCCGACGTCCTCGCCCTCATCGCGCAGGACGAGGCCCGCAAGGACGAGGCCACCGAGGTCGCCCAGGTGGCGCGGATGGTCCGCTACCGCCGCGACCTGTTCCGCCTGCTCCGGAACTTCGTCAACTTCGCCGACTTCTACGACCCGGGCATGCCGGCGGTGTTCCAGGCCGGGACCCTCTACATCGACGGCCGCGCCTGCCACCTCTGCGTGAAGGTCGACGACCCCGGCGCGCACTCGGCCATCGCCGCCCCGAGCCGCATGTTCGTCGCCTACTGCGACTGCCGGCGTCCCGGCGGCGCGGCCATGAAGATCGCCGCCTGTGTCACCCAGGGTGACGCGAACTACCTCTCGGTGGGGCGCAACGGCATCTTCTACGACCGCCAGGGGCTCGACTGGGACGCCACCGTCACGAAGATCATCGAGAATCCCATCAGCCTGCGCCAGGCCTTCTGGTCGCCCTACCGGCGCCTCGGGAAGGCGGTCTCGGACCAGGCCGCCAGGCTCGCCGCCGCGAAGGACAAGGAGTCCGAGGGCCGCCTCACCCAGGTGGCCGAGAAGGGTGCCGGCGTCGCGGCCTCCGGGAAGCCGGTCAAGCCCGAACCCGTCGACGTGGGCAAGATGGTGGGGATCATCGCCGCCCTCGGCGTCGGCGTCGGCGCGGTGGGCACCATCTTCGGCGCCGCGGTCTCGGGGTTCATGGGGCTGCAGCCGTGGTGGGCGAAGCTCCTCGCCATCGCGGGCATGCTCCTCGCCATCTCCGGCCCGGCCGTGCTCGTCGCATGGCTCAAGCTGCGCCAGCGCACGCTGGGCCCGGTGCTCGACGGCAACGGCTGGGCCGTGAATGGCCGGGTGGCGGTCAACATGCCGCTCGGGACCGTGCTCACCGACCGGGCCATCCTCCCGCCGGGCTCGAGCCGTTCGCTGCAGGATCCCTACGCCGACAAGGCGGCGCGGCGGCGGCGCATCCTGGCCTGGGTGGTGGGCATCGCGGTCGTGATCGCGCTGGGCGTCACCCGCTGGCAGCACCTCTGGCCGTTCCGGAGGTAGCGGTCCCCGGCGGCGGCCGGCTCACTGCGGGACGACGCGCTCGGTGACCTTGGCCCCGGTGCCGGGGTCGACGCCCTCGAGGTCGGCCCAGGCCACGCTGGGGATGAGGCCTCCGCCCTGCTCGGCCTGGACGAAGATGCGGCGGAGCAGGGCGGGCCGGCCGGCGATGGACACGGTGGCCGCCGGGCAGCCGTTCTTCATCGTGAGGCTCACCGGACGGTCCTTCTTGGCCTTCAGGACGACCACGAACCCGTCGCCCGACTCGGCCGGATCGACGCTGAACCCGTAGGCGAGCAGCTTCTCGATGAAGTTCAGCCCCTCGCGGTGCCCGTCCTCGGCGAGCATGTGCCATTCGGCCTCGATCGGGTCGTCGGAGTCGAGCGTGCCGTCCGGCTCGCGCCGGGCCAGGTAGACGACCTCGTTCGCGTTCGTGCTCCTCCCGATGCGGAAGAGCTCGGGCGGGCAGGGGTTTCCCGGAACCGACGAGACGGCCAGGGCGAGGAGGATCGGAAGAGCCATCCGTACCTGCTAGTGCGGAGGACCCCGGGGCGCAACGACCTCGTGGTGCCGGACGCAGCCTCGCCCCCGTCCCACGGCGTACGAGGCGCGAAGGGCCGCGGTGAGGTCGGCCTTGGCGGCCCGGGCCGCGTCGGGGAGCGGGTCGCCGAGCGCGAGGCGCGCCGCGAGGGCCGCGGAGAGGGTGCACCCCGTTCCGTGGGTGTTGCGGGTGTCCACCCGCGGGGCCCGGAGCTCGACCGTGACCTTCCCGTCGAAGAGGACGTCCACCACCTCGTCGCCCCCCTCGATGCCGCCGCCCTTCACGAGCACCGCGGCCGGTCCCAGCCGGTGGAGGTCCCGGGCGGCGCGGTGCATGGCCTCACGGTCGCGCACGGGCCGGCCGAGGAGCGCCTCGGCCTCCTCGACGTTGGGGGTGAGGAGCGCCGCCAGGGGGAAGAGGCGGTCCACGTAGGCCCGCTGCGCCGACGCATCGACGAGGCGGTCGCCGCTGCGCGCCACCATCACCGGGTCGACGACGACCGGGCCGAGCGGGTTCCGCCCGATCGCCCGGACCACCGCGTCGACGACCGCGGCGGTCGCGAGCATGCCGGTCTTCGTCGCCGCGACGGGCATGTCCGAGGCCACCGCGTCGATCTGGGCCTCGACGAGGCCGGGGTCGATGGTGGCCCAGGCCGATACGCCGGTGGAATTCTGGGCGGTGACCGCCGTGATGGCCGTGGTGCCGTGCAGGCCGTGAGCGGCGAACGTGTGCAGGTCCGTCTGGATGCCGGCGCCGCCCCCGGAGTCGGAGCCGGCGATGGTGAGGGCGACCTTCATTCGCCCGAGGTACGGCCTTTCGGGCCCCCGTGCAAGCGGTGAGCGCCTGGGTCGCCTGCCGGGACACCGGGTCGGGGGCGCCCCGTGACCATCGCTCCCCGGACCCGAAGTCGCGCGCTGGCCTCGCGGCCCTGTTCCAGAACCCGCGGAGATCGCGGCGCAATTCTGCGGCGTGGCGGCGGAGTCCCACCCTGGGGGGCGAACCCGGCCCTGGCACGGGTGGTGCTCAACCGAGGAGCGATGCCCTCCTTGACCACGCTCCTCCTCCTGAGCTTCGGCGCGCTCGTGGCCGCGGGGGTCTTCGTCGCCTGGGCCCTCCGGCGCGCCCGGAACGGGGCGCAGGCCGCCGTGCCGGTCGCGAGCGCGCCGGCGCGAGAGGGTGGGAAGGCGCGGGGAACCTTCCGGATCGCCGCCACTCCCGGGGAACTCCGGACCTACGAGGCAGTCGTAGGCGCCGCCGGGAAAGGGAAGGGCGCGTCGGTGGCCGTGAGCGGCCGGGACGTCACCGGGGCGCTCCAGCGGCGCGTGCAGGTGCACTTCCTCGATCCGCGCCGCTCCCGGGTCCTCCTCGTCGACCACGACCCCGCGCTCGTCGCCATCGTCTCCCGACTGCTGGCCGCGCGCGGCCACGACGTCATCGCCGCCGCGTCGGCCATGGAGGCGAGGCAGCAGGCGGCCTCCTTCCCGGGCGCCGTCGACGTGGTCGTGACCGGCCTCGACCTCGGCGACGAGCACGGCGTGTCGGTCCTGGGCGAGGTGCGGCGAACGAGCCCCGGGGCCCGGGCGGTGCTGGTCTCGGGCGAGGTCGCGAACGACGGGGACGTCGCCCCCCTGCTCGAGGCCGGCGTCGAGCTGGTCCGGCGTCCGGTCCCGGCCGAGGCGCTCGTCGCGGCGGTGGAGCGTGCAGCGGCCCGGGTGCCGACGCGCCGCGATCCCGTCCGGGCGTAGCCCCGGGAAGGAACTAGGCCGGCTCCTGCTGCGTCATGCAGTGGAGCGTCCCGAGCCCCCACACGAGGTCGAGCGCGTGGACGCCGACCACGGGCCGGTCGCGGAACAGCTCTCCCAGGATGCCGAGCGCCACCCGGTCGGCCGGGTCGTTGAACGTGGGAACGAGCACGGCGGCGTTCGCCACGTAGAAGTTGGCGTAGCTCGCCGGCAGCCGCTGGCCGCGGAAGATCACGGGCCGCGGCATGGGCAGGTCGACCACCTCGGGGCGCGAGCCGTCGGCGAGCCGGGCCGAGCGGAGGCGCTCCCGGTTCTCGGCCAGCGTGGCGTGGTTCGGGTCGGCCGGGTCGTCCTCGCGGGCCAGCACGATGGTGCGGGGGGAGACGAAGCGGGCGAGGTCGTCGACGTGCCCGTGCGTGTCGTCGCCGGCGATCCCCTTGCCGAGCCAGATGGTGGCCCGCGCGCCCAGCGCATCGGCGAAGACGGCCTCGTAGTCCTCCCGGCCGAACCCCGGGTTGCGGACCTGGACCTGCGGGTCGAGCAAGCACTCCTCGGTCACGAGGACCGTGCCGCCGCCGTTGCCGTCGATGGCTCCGCCCTCGAGGACCACGTCCCGACCGTGGCGCCGGACAGGGAGGAGCGGGAGGTCGAGGAGGCGCGCGGCCCGCGCCGGGATCCGGGCGTCGCGCCGGAAGTCGGGGTACTTGGACCAGGCGTCGAAGCGGAAGCCGGCCACCGCCCTCCCGCCCCGGGCGCCCCCGGTCCGGACGACGATGGGGCCCGAATCGCGGGTCCACACCCGGTCGGTGGGGATGCGCCGGAGGTCCACCTGGCCCGGGTCGACGCCGACCGCGTCGAGGTGACGCCGCGCCGATGCGGCGTGGGCGGCGTCGTTCACCAGCACCCGGACCCGCTCGCCGGGGGCGATCTTGCGCACGATGTCGGCGTACACCCAGGGGATCGGGCCGAACCGGGCCGGCCAGTCGGATCGGTTGTGCGGCCAGGCGATCCAGGTGGCCGCGTGGCGCTCCCACTCGCCGGGCCACCGGATGCCGCGGGGGGCGGCGCTGCGACCGCCCGTCACCCGCCGCCCCGATCGAGGAAGCGCCTGTCCAGGCC
>JBAVCR010000580.1:0-2487 GCA_049586815.1 Anaeromyxobacteraceae bacterium | reverse complement strand
TTTCCGGCGGGCGCCGCCTCGGGCGGTGCAGCCCGCGCGGCGGCGACCGGCGTGGCGAGAAGAACGGCCGCGAAGAGGCTCGAAAGAGTCCGGGACATCGTCACACCCCCCGGCGCCGGAGACCCGGGCGCCGAGGCGATGGGTTATCACATCCGGGATTTTCGGAGGGGCCCGTGACTCCGGGACTGGCCCTGCTCACGCGGAGATCGTAACGTTCGGGCGGCCCGAACGGGGGTTCTCTTGAGCCAGGTCAATCACGGTGAGTTGCAGGCGGTCCGACCGCCCCTGCCCGTGCGCCCGCTCGTCGTCGTCTCGGTCCTCGCGCTCCTCCTCGGACCCGGGGCTGCCCGCGCGCTCGACGGCGAGGGCCCCCTTCCTCGGAACGTGAAGGCCGCGTCCACCCACGCGCCCTACACGGCGGGTGACTGCGCGCTGTGCCACGCCCTCAAGAAGGGCGCTCCCCCCCCGGAGCGCGGCGACCCGCTCTGCCTCTCCTGTCACGAGGACGCGAAGCGGAGCCACGTCCACGCACCGCGGAAGTGCACGCGCTGCCACAACTCCCACGACTCCACCCGCCCCAAGCTCCTGCGCGGGGACCTCTCGAAGTGCAAGGAGTGCCACGCGCAGGGCTAGCGGACCCGCGCCACCGGCACGTCGACCACCCTGCCCTCGCGGACGGCCGCCTCCGGCACCTGAACGCTCGTCCGCCCGGACCCCGGAACCTGCACGACGTAGTCGCCGGCCAGGGACGAGCCGTTCGGCCCGGTGGCGTAGGGCACGCGGAGCGTTGCGACGCCCGCCGCGTCGGCGACGGCCCGGGTTCCCCAGGCGAACTCGCGACCGACGTTCGAGCGCACCGGGACCATCGCCACGACCTCGGTGCCGGGCGGGAGGCCGCGGACGGCGAGCGTCGCTCCCGTCACCACCTCGAAGAGCTTGTGGGCCTGCGGCCGGTAGCCGAGAACGGCGTTCGGCGTCGGGCTCTCGGCCACGAGGCGATACGCGCCCAGGCCGGGAGCGGCGCCGTCCTGCGCGTTCCCGTCGAAGAACCAGAGGCGGGCCTCCACGAGGTCGAAGAAGGCCGGGTGGAAGGCGTAGCGGGTCCCGAAGTCGGGACTCCGCTCCTCGATGGCCCGCTCGGGCTTGTCCGGGGCTAAGGCGCGGAGGGTGGCCACGGGGCGTGACGGGTTCTGCACGAGCACCCAGCCGATCCGACGGCGGCGGAGCAGCTCCTCGGCCGCTGCCGGATCGCTCTCCAGGTGCCAGGCGGCCTCGTCGGCGAGCGAGGACGGGTCGATGTCGGTCCCGAAGGGCGTCGCCACCACGGGCTTCCGGGCGATCCACTGGATCTCGTGGCCGTCGGACCAGCTCGCGAGCACGCCCTCCCGGCCCGGGACGGCCGGAAGGGTCGCGAGGAAGCGGTAGAGGGGGAAGCGCTCCTCCGCCTGCGCGGGAAGCTCCGCCACGGCGCCGGTCGCGATGACGGGGAAACCGGGTGCGGCGACGACGAGGACGAGGGGCGGCCAGAGCCAGGCTTTCCACCTCCACGCCCAGTTCCATCGCCGCCGCGCGACCTCGACCCCTTCCCGCACGACCCAGGCGCCGAGCAGCGCGAGCGGCACGACCGCGTACCCCTCGAAGCGGCGCCGGAGCAGGGCGATTGCGAGGGTGACGACCGCGAAGACGGCCAGGAAGGCGAGCTCGGGCCGCCGATCCGGCTCCGCCCGCCAGGCCCGCACGAGGAGCCAGGCCGCCACGGGGACGAGGATCGGCGTGAGCCCGTAGGCGATGGCCGCGAGGGCGAGTTCGAAGGTGACCGGCTGCCGGCCGCTGCCCACGAGCGGCCAGAACTCCCCGATGGAGGCGTACCAGGCGCTCGAGGCGCCGAGCGCGGTGAGACCGTGCTCGATGCCCTGCCGGACCGTGCCCGGCAGGACGAGGACGAGGAGGAGCGGCGCCACCCCGGCCACGACGATGCCGGCGAGGCGCAGCGCGGGGCGCGCCATGGGAAGCAGGCTGCGCCAGCCCCAGAGGACTCCCGCCCCGAGCGCCGTCGCGGCGCAGAGGGCCACCGAGAGGCCGGTGATGGGCGTGAGCGCCCCGCTCCCGAGGGCGCGGGGCGGGCCCCAGAGCGCGATGGTCGCGGTGAGGATCGCCGCTGCTCCTCCGGCTCCCGCGGCGAGGATGCCGGCCGCGTCCCGCGCCTCGGGCTCTCCGGGCGGGGTGACGACGTGCACGACTGCCGCGTGGATGGCGAGCACGACGAGGTAGAGGGCGCTCCCCGGCCAGTTCCAGAACGAGAGGGCGAGCGACGCGGCGAGTCCTGCGACCCACGCCTCCCGGCCCTGCTCGGCCCGGAGCGCCTTCAGATACGCGAGATAGGCGAAGGCGGAGAGCAGCGCTTCCAGCACGTGGTGATCGGGGCGCCCCACGAACGACTGGCGGACCGCGGCCGGCAGCAGCGCCACGAGGAGCGCCGCGTCCCAC
>JBAVCR010000579.1:0-2591 GCA_049586815.1 Anaeromyxobacteraceae bacterium | reverse complement strand
CAAGGACCCGCGAAGCTCTCGACGCCGCCGTCGCCCACGCCATGAAGCTCATCACCCCGGACGATGCCGCAGCCTGGTTCGCCCACTGCGGCTTCCCGGCTCAACCCGAATGATCAGCGCTATCAGTCGGCGCGCGGTCCTTCCTCGACGATGACGTTGCGCGGGAAGTTGCCGAAGTTCTCCATGCACTCCCGCGCCGTCCCGCGCACCCAGACGCTCACGGTGTGGTTGCCGGCGCCCACCCGGTTGAAGAGGGTGGACACGGTCACCGGCGAGGAGCCCCCGGTGCTGCTCGGGGGCACGTACACCACGGCGCGCCCGCTTCCGCCGTCCTTCTCGGAGTCGGGCTTGCCGTCGACGCGGATCTGGAAGTCGCAGAAGGTGCCCGGCTCCCCGAGCGCGTCCACGTGGGTGTTCCAGGTGAGCATGACCGTGGAGGTGGCGGAGCTCTTCGGGAAGCTGCCCAGGTTGCGCAGGCTCTGGTAGCTCGCGCTGACCGAGGAGGTGTCGCTGCCGTCGGTGTACTCGATGCGGCGCCGCGAGGAGGAGAGGTCGGCCACCTTGGACTCGAGGCTCAGGATGCGCCCCTGCGTCTGGCCCTCGGTCTCGGTGACCTGGGCCTTCACCTCGCCGAGCTGCGACTGCTGCACCATCGCTGCGCCCTGGAGGGCGGCCTGGCCGGACTCGACCTGCTTCACCTTCTGGTGGAGCTCGCGGATGGCGTTCTCGACGTCGGTCGACTTGAGGTCGGTGCCGTCGGCGCGGAAGGAGAGCTGGCGCGCGTCCTTCGCGCCGGTGGCGAGCATCCAGCCGGTGGCCGGGACGGCGATGACGACGCCGAGGGCGACCCAGAGGGCGGGGACGAGCTTCGGGTTCATGGTAGGCCGCGGATTGGAGCACGGGCCCGCCCCCGGAGTCGAGCCCCATGGGGTGGAGCCCCCGGCGCTACCGGGGCGGCGACGGGAGGGCCGGGGCCTCCTCGATGCGGGAGAGCACGGCCGGATCGGCGGGCAGGAGCCCCGAGGCGGGAAGGCGCGGCACCAGCGTCCGCCAGGCCGGATCGAGCGCGTAGGCTCGCCCGAAGAGGGGAAGCGAGCGGTCCACCTCGCCGGCCAGGGCCAGCGCCGCCGCGTACCAGAAGACCACCTCCGCCGAGTCGGGGAGGAGCTTCATGGCCGCGCCGTACTCCCGCTCCGCGCCGGCGACGTCCTTCTTCTCGATGGCGAGGTCGCCGGCGTTCATGTGGCGGTAGGCCCGGGCGACGTGGAGGAGGCGACGGAGCTCCTCGAGCGGACGGGGATGGTCCTCGACGCGCAGGTCGAAGATGCGGTCGGCCCAGGGGCGGCCGCTGGGAGTGCCCGGGACGACGACGAGGGCGGCCGCCTGCTGGCCGCGGATGTCCCCGCCCGCGGCCTGTGCCGCCTCGAGGGCCACGAGCATCCGCTCCGCGAGGTCGCCCTTCGCGGCCTCGAAGGCCTTCGCCATGGCCGGCCAGACCCGGTCGTTCGCCATGAGGTTCGCCTGGACCGCGTAGCCCTTGCCGACCAGGTGGCCCGCCGCCCGGATGTCCTTCTTCCCGGTGTGCGATGCGGCGCGCCCCTGCGCGTCGACCATGCCCACCTGGCGGACCTCCCGCTCCGGATCCGCGGCGAGCAGGCCGGCGAGCGCCTCGGGAGCGCTGCGCCCCGCGCGCATGAGCTCGAGGCCGAGCGGGCCGTAGCTCGGGTCGACGAACGACTGGGTGGCGATGGCGCCCACGCCGGCCTCCGCCCAGGGCACGGTGGTGCCCACCGAGAACCAGTGGGACTGCACCGCGACGCCCAGGTCGCCGGTGACGGGATCGCGGGCGACGATCGAATAGGTGTGGACGGGGCGGCGCGGGGTCTCCGGCGCGGCAGCGGCGGCGGCGAGGGCGGCGAGGGCGAGCGGTGCGAGGGTCATGGCGGGACTCTATAACGGGGATCCATGTCCCACGACCGCGCCGCCGCCTGGAGCCTGCTCGCCGAGTTCACCCCCTCCCAGCCGCTCCGCCGCCACGCCCTGTCGGTGGAGGCGACGATGCGGGAGCTGGCCCGGAGCCGCGGCGTCGCGGACCCCGCCGAGGTCGAGTGCTGGGGCCTCGTGGGGCTGCTCCACGACTTCGACTACGAGCGCTTCCCCACCGAGCAGGACCACGTCTGGCGCGGCATGGAGATCCTCCGCGAGCGGGGCTGGCCCGAGGCCATCGTCCGCGCCGTGGGCGCGCACGCCTTCTACACCGGGATCGAGCGGGTCGAGCCCATGGAGACGGCCATCCTGGCGGCCGACGAGCTCTCCGGGTTCGTCGGTGCCTGCGCGCTCGTCCGCCCCTCGAGGCGGGTGGCCGACGTCCCGGTGGAGTCGGTCCTGAAGCGCATGAAGGAGAAGGCCTTCGCCCGCTCGGTGGACCGCAGCTACATCACGCGCGGCGCCGAGGAGTGGGGGACGCCGCTCCCCGAGCTCGTGGCGCTCGTGCTCCGCGCGCAGGTCGCCATCGCCGCACGACTCGGGCTCGACGGCGCGCCGGCGCCGGAACTGCCCGACCAGCCGGCGCCGCCGCCTCCTCCGTGACC
>JBAVCR010000578.1:0-11104 GCA_049586815.1 Anaeromyxobacteraceae bacterium | reverse complement strand
TGGTCGGCCCGGGCGCCTGCCGGGGAGAGCAGCGCGCAGAGCGCGTGGTGAAGCCCCCGCCGCGCTCCGGGATCGGACAGGCCGAGCCGGTATCCCGGTGCGGTCGCCCGGAGCGGCACTCCCCAGGTCGTCTCGAAGGCCTCCTCCAGCCGGGCCAGGGAGAGCACGACCGTGAGCGTCCGGAAGGGCCGTCGGGACGAGGCGGCGTACTCCTCCCCCGAGCGGACGAGGACGCAGTCGGCCGCGGCGACCCGGCCGCCGGTGCTTCGTTCGGGACCGTCGTCGCCGGGGACCCCCACCATGCACAGGCCCCTCCCCACCGTCCCGTGAGCGATGGCCCCGACCGAGTGGGCCGACTCCGAGACGTGGAGGTTGCGGGTGGTGAGGAGCGTGTACGACGACCGCATCCGGCCCCGCCCCAGCTGCTCGAAGCGCACGTCCTGCCGGGCGGCCAGCGCGCGCACCACGTCCACGTCCTCGTACTCGGCCCGACGCGGAAGGGCGGAGAGGTGCGCGTCGATGAACTTCAAGCGGCGGAGATGGTAGCGCAGGCGCCCCTGACGCGCACCACCGACGGCGCGCAGGTGTAAGCGCCCTTTCCCGGCCTAGATGAACCAGTAAGCGGCCAGCTGGATCGTGAGCCAGTTGCCCGTGCCGGGACCGAGCGCGGACCGCAGCCCCGCCATCGGCGTCGTCCAGGAGGCCACGAACGACGTGTAGAGGTTCGGCGTCGCGAACCAGGATGCGGTCAGCATCACCTCCTGGGCAAGGCGCAGGTCGGTGAGTTGCTGGCCTCCCTTGTAGTAGGCCCCCAGGTTGTTCAGGGTGTCCGCGAACAGGTAGTAGTAGTCGAGGATGATCTCGGCTCCCGGCAGGGGCTTCGCGCGCGCCGTGGCCCGCCAGGACCGCAGGTTGCTGTTCAGGGAGACCTTCACGAAGTTGATCCCCTGCATCCAGTAGTCCTGCTTGCCGGAGAGGGTCTGGTCGAAGCGGTTGTAGCTCGGGGTCGAGGGATCGTCGCCGGAGAACACGGCGTAGCGGAGCGAGACCTCCGGCGTCCACGGGGCCTTCTTCGCGCTGTATCCGGCCCACCCGTACCAGGCCCAGGCGGACATGGGGAAGTTCACGTTCCACTGGTAGGCGCCCTCGGCCTGGAGCCACAGGCCGTCGGCGCCGAGCGGGTTCGAGAGCATGAGGCGCGGGTTCACCACCATGAGCCCCTTGCGCTCCCGGGTGGCGCCATCCGGGAGGACGTACGGGTAGATGGAGGTGACGGCCGTCATGAAGGCCGCCGCCAGCTCCAGCTTCGCCGGGACCTCCCAGCGCACGTTCGCGCCGAGATACCGCGTGTCCGTGTCCCCCTCCGGCAGCTCGTTCGGCTGCAGGTAGAAGGCCTGGGCCGTGAGGTCGCCGGCGAGGACCTTCAGGGAGGCGGTGTTCTTGTAGGCGTGGCGGGCGCCGATGTAGCTCCCGCCGCGGTACGAGGCGTTCACCGCCCCGGGGATCGGGCTCACGAGGAAGTCGTTGTTCACCTCGTAGAGCTGCCGCCCGAGGGAGAAGTCCAGGCGGAACGAGGAACCCTTCGGCGCATAGAGGAGACCGGCGTAGGCCTTCTCCCAGGCGCCCCAGATCGTGGGGTCGGGGGCGAAGACGTCCGAGCCGAGTCGCGTGCTGACGAGGTAGGTGGCGGACCCGTAGAGGTAGAGGGGAGTGTCCCAGAGCTCGAGCACGCCGCCGAGGCCGCCCTCGACGTAGAGCTCGCCCCAGAAGGTGGGGTTGGGCGGCGAGTAGGCCGTGGCGACGAAATCCTGGGGCTTCCCGAACCAGGCCTGGTTGTCGAGGAACAGCCCGGCTCCCCCGTTGAAGACGAGCTTGAAGAAGCCCCGGTCGGTCTTCATGAGCTCGAGGTGCCGGGAGAGGTTGCCGCTCCAGAAGCTCGGCTCTGCCGCCTCCTCCTCCTTCGTGCCGGTCTTCACGAGCACGGCCACCCAGATCTTCCCGGCCTCGGGCGACTTGTAGACCCGGTACTCGGCCGAGGCGACGTCGGGCAGGGCACGGACCTTCCGCACTCCCTGTTCGGCGAGCATCTCCTCGAACGAGGCGCCGGACTGGAGCGGGAAGGCGACGGCCACCTCGCGCCGGACCGCCTCGTTCCGGGCGGCGTCGTCGCCCGGATTCTCCAGGTACACGAAGACGCGGTAGACGAGGCTCCCGTTCGCCGTGGCGGGCAGGAGCCGCGTCGCCGCGTTGGGGTCCGCGTCCTCCGCGTGAACGGGCCCGGCGGAGAGGATCGCCGCGAGCGCGGCGCCGGCCCACCAGCGCATCAGTCGAGCTCCTGCACGCCCCCGCCGGAGACGGTGAGGATCTGGCCGCTCACCCAGGCGGCGGCCGGCGAGCAGAGGAAGAGGGCGGCGTTCGCCATGTCCTGGGGCTCGCCCAGCCGCTTCAGGGGCGTGTGCCGGAGCATGGCCTTCTCGATCTCGGGCGTGAGCACGGTGGAGAGGGCGTGGGTCTTCGTGGCGCCTGGGGCGATGCCGTTCACCCGGATGCCCTTCGGACCGAGGTCGAAGGCGATGTTCCGGGTGAGGTGGCTCTCGGCCGCCTTGGAGGAGGCGTAGGAGGCCATGTTCACGTTCTTGTTCTCGGCCGCCATCGACGACACGTTGAGGATGGCGCCGTGGCCCGCCTTCTCCATGTGCGGCGCGGCGAGCTGGGAGAGGCGGAACACCGAGAAGACGTTCAGCTCGAAGGCGAAGCGGAAGTCCTTCATGGGCATGTCGAACGGCTTGGGACCGCCGCCGCCGGCATTGTTCACGAGGATGGTGAGCTTCCCGAACCGGGCGACGGCGGCGTCCACCAGCGCCGCGAGGGCCTTCTCGTCGGTGACGTTCACGGCGAGCCCGGCGGCGCGCCCTCCGGCGGCGGTGATCTCGGAGGCCACGGCCTCGGCCGCCTTCCCGTCGAGGTCGCTCACCACCACGGCCGCGCCGGCCCCCGCGAAGGTCGTGGCGATGGCCTTGCCGATGCCTGCCCCCGCGCCGGTGACGACGGCCACCTCTCCATCCAGCCTGAACGCCTTCGGGTCGTATGCCATGCCATCCCGTTAGGCGAGTCGGCCTGCCGTGTCTATCCGAAAGTCGTAAGGCCACACGCGGCGCAACGTGCGGATCGTCAACGCGGGCGCCACATTGCGACTCCCGGATAGACGCACGGCCCGGGTGCCTCTAGGAAATTCCGCTCCTGGACCGGGAGACGCGCATGACGCTCATCGTGAGAGGCATCTTCTGGTTCGGCCTCTACGCATTCCTCGTGACCTTCCCGCTGCTCGCGGGCCTGCTCGCGGCGCCGCGTGGCGGCACCCCCTCGTTCCTCACCAACGTCGGCGTGGGCGCCGCGTACCTGGCGCTCTCCATGATGGCCCTCGAGATGGCGCTCGTCGCCCGCGTGCGGGCGGCGGCGAGCGCGTTCGGCCAGGACGCCCTTCTCCAGTTCCACCGCGGCATGGGGATCGGCGCGGTGCTCCTCCTGCTCGCCCATCCGGTCCTGCTCGTGGCGAGCGGCGCCTATCCGCTGGCCATCCTGGGGCTGGGATCGGCGATCCCCTGGGCCATCCGCCTCGGCACCATCGCCGCGCTTTGCGCGCTCACGATCGTGGCGACGTCGCTCCTGCGCAAGCGGCTGCGCACCCCCTACGAGGCCTGGCAGGTCGTGCACGGCCTCCTCGCGGTGACGGCCGTGGTGGTGGCCACCTGGCACGCCTCCCGCGTGGGACGCCTGGCCGAGGTTCCCGCCATCCGCCTGGTGGCGATCGGCTACGTCGTCCTCTTCGTGGGCGTCTTCCTGCGGTACCGCGTCGTCCGCCCGCTCCGCCTGCTGCGCACGCCCTGGGAGGTGGTCTCGAACGTCGCCGAGCTGGGCGACGCCCACACCATCCGCCTTCGGCCGGTGGGCCATCCGGGCTTCTCCTTCGAGCCCGGGCAGTTCGCCTGGGTGAACCTGGGGACGACGCCGTTCCACCTCGAGCAGCACCCCATCTCCATCGCCTCGGACGGGGACGTGGCGCCGGGGGGCGAGATCGCGTTCACCATCCGGAACCTGGGCGACTGGTCGGGCAAGCGGGTCCCGGCGCTCCGTCCCGGCGCGCGCGCCTGGATCGACGGGCCCTACGGCGCCTTCTCCATCGACCGCGACGAGGGGCCGGGGTTCGTGCTCGTCGCCGGGGGCGTCGGTATCACCCCGATGGTGTCGATCCTCTCGACGATGGCCTCCCGCGGCGACCTCCGCCCGGTGGTGCTGTTCTACGGGGCCCGGGGCGAGGAGGACCTCACGCTCCGCGGAGCGGTCGAGGCGCTCGAGTCCAGGCTCGCTCTCCAGGTCGTCTACGTGCTCGAGCATCCGCCCCTGGGGTGGACGGGGGAGAAGGGATTCATCGGCACGGACGTGCTGCGCCGTCACCTGCCCCCGCAGTACCGCCGCTTCCAGTTCTTCACCTGCGGGCCGCCGCCCCTCATGGACGCCATGGAGCGCGCGCTGCCGTCGCTCGGCGTTCCGCCGGAGCGGATCCACGCCGAGCGGTTCGACATGGTCTAGGAGGCCTCTCGATGAACCATCGGATCGTATCCGCCGTCATCGGGCTCGTGCTCCTCCTCTTCGCGGGGTCGGCGGTCCTGTTCGGCCTCGGGATGACGCCGCACGACGCCGCGCAGAGGCCAGCCGGTGCTCCCCCGGTGCCGCACGAGACGACCGGGACCTACGCGAGCTGTCGCGACTGCCACGCGCCGGGCGGGGCCGCGCCGGCGCTGCCGTCGACGCACCGATCGTTCCGCGACGCGACCTGCCTCACCTGCCATCGCCCCGCGGGGTAGCCGCCCCGGTAGCCCGTGCAGCGTCGCGCGCCAGGCCGACGCGGTGGACCACGTTCACGAGCACGGACCCGGACCAGCCGAACGTGAAGAGGCCGGAGATGGCGATGATGGGGCCGACCATGCCCCAGCCCGGCGGCGGATTGCGCGAGGCGTTGCCGAGCGTCGTGTAGCTCGAGGCGGCGTAGGCCGCCGCGCTCGCCCAGGTGGGGAAGAGGCTCGAGTACTTGAGGGCTGCCGTCCAGAGGGTGACCTCGAGCAGCGCCCCGTTGAGCAGCACCAGGATGACGGATGCCATGACGAGATCGCTCCGCCAGGCATGAGGGGAGGTGCGGATGAACGGATCGCGCGCGGCGACGTGGTTCTGGACCCATCGCATGACGATGCCATGCAGGAGGACCACCCCGATGAGGACCAGCCCGCCGAGGAGGAGGGCGCTCGTGGGGAAGATCTCGTCGAAGGGAAGGACCTGCTCGACGTTCTGGAGGAGGGTCGGCGGCTGTGGAGTGCTGGGGGGCATGGGGAGAATGTAGCCCGACGACGACGCGCTTTTCGCAACGGCGCCCGGCGGAGGACCGACCAGCTTCTCGCTCCCCGTGAAAAGGTCCTTCAGATGAGCGCCCCACCAGGGAGGCGATCGGGTTCACCCCGTCGATGTACCCTCGACGCTCACGGTGTCGACCGGACCGGGAACCGGGGATCGGATCCAGCCATGCGAGCAATTGCCGTCGTCGCCGTCCTCTCCGCGGCCCTGGCGCTCCCCCACGCGGCGTCCGCAGGAGCATCGCGACGCCCGCCGCCCGGCCACCCGGTCTACGAGCCGCCGGTCCCGCTCCCCGCCGGCCAGCACGGGGACCTCGTCTGGGCCGAGGAGGTCAGGACTGCGGTGCCAGGCGCCTGGGCCTGGCGCGTGCTGTACCTCTCCACCGACCTCGATGGCTCACCCCTCGCGGTCTCGGGACTCGTCGTCGCGCCCACCGGCAAGGCTCCGGCTGGCGGCCGACCAGTCGTCACCTGGGCCCACGGCACCACCGGCATCGCGCGATCCTGTGGCCCGTCGATGGTGCCGGACCCGGCCAAGGACGGGTCGATGTACTTTTCGATAGGGAGCGTGGACCCCATCAACACCGGCGTTCCCAACCTGACGAAGATGATCGAGGCGGGCTGGGTCGTCGCCGCCACCGACTACGCGGGCCTGGGAGGGCCCGGGATCCACCGGTACCTCGTCGGCCCTGCCGCGGCCCGCAACGTCCTCGACGCCGCGGTGGCGGCAGGGCAGGTAGCCGGTGCGGGAGCCGGACGGAAGACCGTGATCTTCGGCTGGTCCCAGGGCGGCCAGGCCGCCGTGTGGGCGGCGCAGATGGCCGACTACGTGAAAGGGCGTGCCGAGGTGCTCGGCGCCGTGGCGCTCGCGCCGGTGAATTCGGCCGCGCAACTGCGCATCGAGAAGGAGATGGCGGCCGCAGGAAAGAGCGTGGGTACCGTGGTCGGTGTCGAGACCGTGATGGCGCTCTACGCCTCGGCGCAGACCTTCCCGGAGCTGAAGATCGACGACGTGCTCACCCCGTTCGGCGTCGAGTTCATCACCTCGGCCGGCCTGCGCCAGTGCAGCCAGCACCTCGGGCAGACGCTCGATTACCAGGCCCTCTCGCACGGACCGGCAGTTCGGAACGATCCGCGAGACGTGGAAGCGTGGGGGAAGCGGACGCTGGAGATGGCCATCGGTCAGGCCGCCGCTCCGGTCCCGGTGGCGGTCTTCCAGGGGGACGACGACACCACGGTCTTCCCGGCTGCCACCGAGGTCTACGTGAAGGATGCCTGCGCGAAGGGGAGCACGGTGAGTTACGCCCACTTCCCCCGGACGGACCACCTCGGCATCCCGGAGCGTTCGAGAGAAGCCGTGATGACGTGGATCGGCGGGAGGCTGGAGGGAAAGCCGGCGCCCTCGACCTGCCCCTGACGAGATTCCGGACCCAGGGTCGACCGGGCGGTCCGCGCGGGCCCGCCGATGCGGGGTTCTTCCGGTTGCTGCCAACCTGCTGCTCTGCTCCAGGGGCCCGCAAGGTGAAGGCCCTGACGCCACCCGGTTTCCCGAGGAACGTCAGGGCCTTCTTGAAGTCGGGGCGACTGGATTTGAACCAGCGACCACTTGCACCCCAATCCTGCCCGCACTGTGAGTCAAGTGATGCAGGGTCTGGCAAGTCTTTGCAATCCGGGGATGTTTCGGAGGAAGCACTTTCCATGCCTTCGCCGGGTTTGGTCGACTTTCGCCGATCGTTTAATGCACCGGTAATGCAAGAAAATGTCACTGTTGGTGCGGATTCGCTGCTCACCGTCAAGGGTGCGGCCCGGCGACTCAAGGTCTCGACGGCGACGGTGTACGCCCTCTGCGAGTCGGGGCGGTTGCGGCACGTGAGGATCTCGACGCATTCGATCCGGATCGCCGAAGGCGACCTGAAGGGGTACGTGTCGGCGTGCAGGTCCGCCGTGTGACGGCCAGGAGCCCACGGTCTGCGGACTACCCGGCGGCGCGCGTAAAGACCAAAGACACGAGCTCGTCGGCCTCTCCATGCTCCAACCGTTCGGCAACCACGCGAAGGGCGAGCGCCTCCACCGTGCTGACGGCAGCAGCCTCGGTGTCGCCGTACGCGAGGACGCCGGGCAGTTCTGGGACCTCGGCCACCCAGCGGCCGTCCGCCTCGCGCTCGACGTCGATGGTCAGGGACACGGGCATGTGTGAAGTCGATCGCTCATTGCGCGTCGAGCTCGGCCAGGAAGACCGCCGGGGCCACGATACGGAGGCCCGCGTAGCCGTCGAGCGGGGTGAGGTGGCGAGTGTTGCCGCTGACGACCCATCGGGCACCGCCGGCCAGGGCCGTCGCCAGGTAGACGTTGTCCGAAGGATCGGCCTTCACCACGTCCACCTCGGGAAGGAGGTCGGTGGCGACCATGAGGGCACTGTCCATGGCTCTTTCGATAAGGAGCCGCGGGTCGGTCCGGAACCGCCCCGCGAGCTTCGGGTAGTCGATGACGCGAAGGCACTCGGCGACGATGGGCGGCGACCATACGAGCTGGAAGCCGTCGCGCAGGCGCGCCCGGGACAGGATCCCGGCGCATGTGCCCTCGCTCAGGGCAGCGGTGACGACGACGTTGCAGTCCAGGACGGCGCGGATCACCGGGCCCTCGTGACCCGTTTCGCCTCCTCGACGAGATCCATGGCGTCGGCCTCGGAGAGGCTCGACGGCCTGGACTTCCGGAGCTGGTCGCGAAGCTGGACCGCGGCCAGGTCGCGACGCAGCTCGGTTTCGATGATGGCGCGACCCCATTCGGAGGCGTCCTCGCCATTGGCCGCCGCCACCCGCTTGATGGCAGCCAGCGTCTTCCGTGGAACCCGCATGCGGTACACGGCATCCTTGCGCATGAGGGTAGTGTAGCTACGTTAGCGCTACAGATCAACCGGCAGAGACCGCGAGTGAGCTAGTGAAACCGGACTGGCTGGAGAAGGTACCAGTGGAGCGGGAAGGCAGCCGAATCCGGCCGACCTCCCGCCCTGCCGGCGTTCCTCGAGTGCCTACTGCCGCGACATGGCGATACGCAGGCGGTCGTCGGCCGAGATGAGCAGGTCGTTGTCGTCGACGCCCACGTCGATCTGGACCCAGTGGATCTTCCCGGTGAACTTGCTCCCGTGCGCGGTGTAGTCCGGGGTGACGGGCGTGCCCGACTCGTAGCCGACGTCCGTGGTCTCGTCGAGCGAGAAGATCATTGGCTGCGTCATCGAAACGCGGCCGGTGCCGACGCTCTTCCCGTCGTAGAGGAGCGTGACGGTCCCGCCCTTGCCCAGGCCGCCTCCGTCGTAGGCGAACTCCGCGCGCACCTGGTGCTTCCCCCGGGGGATCGGCTCGGTCGCGGCGATCGGGAACTCGTGGATCCCGAGCACGTTGTAGACGAACTTGGCGAGACCGTCCTTGGCGTACAGGCTCCAGCCCCCGAAGCGGCCGCCCTGCGCGATGATGACGCCGTTCGCCGGCCCGTCGTCGGGCACATCGACCTCGGCGGTGACGGTGAAGGAGTGGTTCTTCACGTTGACGACGCTGCCCTCCTGGAGCCGCCCCATGCCCGGGAAGAACTTCTGCGAGTTGCCCTTGATGAGCGAGGGACGGCCGGCGACCTCCGGAACGAACCGCTCCGCGCCCCGGTCGTCGAGCGGGAGGACGTCGTACTTCGTGGCCTCGACGAGGAAGAGGCGCTGCAGCTTGTGCAGTATCTCCGGGTTCTCCTTCGACAGGTCGCGCGCCTGCGACCAGTCCTTGTTGCCGTCGTAGAGTTCCCAGACGTCGTCGTCGAAGGCCACCATCTCCTGGTCCACCATGATCCAGGGGGTCCGGTGCTTCGTCACCGCGCTCCAGCCCTTGTAGTAGATCCCGCGGTTTCCGCCGATCTCGAAGTACTGCACCTCGTGACGCTCCGGCGCGGCGGCGTCGTCGAAGCTGTAGAGCATGCTGGTGCCCTCGATCGGCGACTGGAGGACGCCGTTCACCATCGTCGGCTCCGGCAGGCCGGCGGCCTCGAGGATCGTCGGCGCCAGGTCGATCACGTGGGTGAACTGGTGACGCAGCCCCCCGCGTTCCTTGATGCCCTTTGGCCAGTGCACGATCGTGCCGTTGCGCGTCCCGCCCCAGTGCGACGCCACCTGCTTCGTCCACTGGTACGGCGCGTTCGTGGCCCAGGCCCAGCCCACCGCGTAGTGGTTGAACGCCGACGGCGATCCGAGTTCGCCGATCTTGGACACCATGAACTCCGGCGTCTCGAGGGCCTCCATGCCGTTGAACGGGCTGAGCTCGTTGAAGACGCCGTTCATCGTGCCCTCGGCGGAGGCGCCGTTGTCCCCGAAGATGTAGTAGACGAGCGTGTCGTCGAGCACGCCGAGGTCCCCGAGGGCGTCGATGACGCGGCCGATGTGGTGGTCGGTGTGCTCGAGGAACCCGGCGTAGATCTCCATCTGCCGCTCGAGCACCGGCTTCAGCGCGGCGGGCATGTCGTCCCAGGCCGGGATCTCCGCGTGGCGCTTCGTGAGCTCGGCGTCCGGCGCGATGACGCCCAGCTTCTTCTGGCGCGCGAAGGTCTCTTCCCGGAGCTTGTCCCACCCCTGGGCGAACTCGCCGCGGTACTTGTCGGCCCACTCCTGGGCGACGTGGTGCGGGGCGTGCATCGCGCCAGGCGCGAAGTACACGAAGAACGGCTTCTCCGGCATAAGGGTCTTCTGCTGGCGCATCCAGTTGATGGCGCGGTCCGCCAGGTCCTCCGTGAGGTGGTAGCCCTCCTCGGGAGTCGCCGGCGGCTCTATGGCCGTCTGCCCCTCGTAGAGCGCCGGCTCCCACTGGCTGGTCTCGCCGCCGATGAAGCCGTAGAAGTGCTCGAAGCCGGTTCCCCCGGTCGGCCAGGAGTCGAACGGCCCCATGGGCGACGTCTGCCAGGCCGGGACCTCATGGCACTTGCCGAACTGGGCCGTCGAGTACCCGTTGAGCTTCAGGGTGAGCGGCAGGGGCGCCTTGGTGTTCGGGCGCACCGAGGTGTAGCCGGGCGCGGACGAGGCGAGCTCCGTGATGACGCCCGCCCCCACCGAGTGGGCGTTGCGGCCGGTCAGCATCGCCTGCCGCGTGGGCGTGCACAGCGCACAGGTATGGAACCGCGTGTACTTCAGGCCGCCGGCGGCCAGCTTCTCGGCAACCGGGGTCCGGCACGGCCCGCCGAACACGCTCGACGAGCCGAAGCCGACGTCGTCGAGGAGGATGACGAGGACGTTTGGCGCCCGGGCCGGCGGGAGCAACGGCTTGATGGGAGTGAACCGGGAGTCCGGGTCCTTGGCGTCGAGGGTGGGGAGATGCGGCTTCTGGACGTCGGGGATGGGCAGGATCGAGCGAACGTGCTTGTCTTCCTTGGATGACATCTCGGCCTTCTCCTTGTCTCGGCCTGGCGGGACGGGACCGTTTCGGCTGCCAGCGCAAATTGATACCTATCGGGGCAGCAAGCGCCATCGAAAATTCAAAGCCTACGTCGAGGCGGCGTGCGACCCATTGGGCCGATGACGGCCGCCGATGTTCCTGGTCGCCGAGTGTGAATCGGGCTCGACCGCCGAGGTGGCATCAGGGTTCGAAGGCGTAACCCCGCGTCGATACCGGCCCCGCCACGCCGCCCAACTGGTCGTCAGGCGAGCGTCGGGCGGGCGCCAGAAGGCCGATCCC
>JBAVCR010000577.1:0-4866 GCA_049586815.1 Anaeromyxobacteraceae bacterium | reverse complement strand
CCCGGGCCGCCGCCAGGTCCGGCACCGCGTGCACGCCGCGCGCGCCCAGGGCTTCGGCCAGGGCGACCGGGATCTCCGGCGGGACGGCCACGAGCAGGATGGTCTTCTTGTCCATGTCTCTCTCCGGGGTCGTCAGGGGGCGAAGCCACCCGCGCCGGACGGGCCGCGCGGTGCGGACTGGGGCGACCGCTTCGGGGCCCCGGCCGTGTCCCACCCCATGAGGAAGAAGGCGAGGCCGTCGGGGTTCTGCCCCTCGAAATCGTTGGGGAGCGGCTGCACCTCGTGGGGAGCCACCGGCTTCACGAGCCGCACGGTGATGACCACGAGCAGCTCGGTCTCGTCGCTCTTGTACTGGCTGGAGCGGAACAGGGCGCCCAGGATGGGGATGCTGCCCAGGCCCGGGACCTGGTCGATGGTGGAGCGGACCCTCTCCGACATGAGTCCCGCGATGGCGAAGCTCTGGCCGTCGCCGAGGCGCACGGTGGTCTCCGCCTGACGGGAGGTGATGCCCGGGATGAAGATGCCGCTCGCCTGCACGCCGTTCGCGGGGTCGATGTCGCTCACCTCGGCGGCCACCTTGAGGTTCACGGTCCCCTGGTCGAGCACGGTGGGGGTGAATCCGAGCTGGATGCCGAACTTCTTCCACTGCACGTTGAGGGCGCCGAGCGAGGTGGCGAGCGGGATGGGGATCTCGCCGCCGGCGAGGAACTTGGCCTCCTGCCCGGAGAGCGTGGCGAGCGACGGCTCGGCGAGCACCTTGGCGAGTCCGTTCTCCTCCAGCAGGCTCAAGGTCACGTTGAACGGGAACGGGGTCGCCGAGCCGAAGAAGAGCTGGAAGGACTGGCCGAAGGGCGCGGTCGGAAAGATGGGGGGCTGTCCGGGAAGCCCGGTCCCGGGGACGTGGAAGTCCTGCCGGTCGAGGAACGTGCCCAGGAAGTTCTTCGGCCCCACCATGCCGCCGACCTGCGCGCCGTTCGTGGACTTGCCGAAGAGGTTCACCCCGATCTGCTTGAGCCCGCTCCGCGACACCTCGGCGAAGCGGACCGAGAGCTGCACCTGGTGGTTGCCCCCCACGGTGATGAGGTTCGCCACCTGCTTGCCGTGGAGTCGCGCCACCTCCGCGACCCGCTCCGGCGTGCGCAGGTCGCTGACCTCGCCCGCCAGCACCACCAGGTCTCCTGCGGCCGAGACCGTGACCGTCTCCCGGGGGAAGAGCTCCTTCAGCTGGCGCCGAAGCGCCTCCACGCTCCGCTTCACCTGCAGCGCGATGACGAGCGGGACGTTGTCCTTGTTCCACAGGGTGAGGTCGGTGGTGCCCGCGCCCTTCGAGGTGAGGAGCACCTGGTTCGGCGTGATCACCTTGAGGTCCGCGACCGCAGGGTCGGCGACCGCAACGCGGGCAATGGCCTCGGAGAGCATGAGGAGCCGGTTCTGCCCGACCTCCAGCTCGAGCTCCCGCACCGCACCCATCTCCCGGTCGATGCGGAGCGTCTGTGCCATGCGCGCCCCGTCGTCGGCGGGCGCGGCGAGGGCTGCGGAGAGGAGAGTCGCGACGATGAAGGTCACTTGGAGCCTCCCTGCTGGAAGTCGCGCTTCTCGAACAGGTCGCCACGCAGGATCTCGACCACCTCGCCGGTCTTCTCGGGCGCCTTCTCGCGCCGGACGACGCGTCCGCGAACCGCGCCCGGCGCGGCGGCCGGCTTCACCTCCGCCGAGGTGGCGAGCAGGGAGGCTGGCGTGACGCCGCGCGTGGCCACCACGTCGACGTCCGCGCCGCTGCGCAGCGTGAGCAGGATCTTCCCCTGGGTGGCCGCGAGGGCGAGGCGCTCCGACTCCTCGGCGTCCACCATGAGCGTTGCCACGGTGGCCTGGACGACCTTCTCGTTGGACTTGGAGCGCTGGTCGAGCTCCTTGCCCACGGCCAGCACCTTGATCCTCTGGAGGATCACCTTGGAGGAGGTGTTGTTCCCGCCTTCGTGGCGGATGGTGGCGATGACGTCGACGGTGTCGCCGGGGTGGATGAAACCCGCCACGCCCACCACGTCGTCGACGCGGACCGCCGCGGCCCGCATCCCGGGCGGGAGCAGCGCCGAGAGGCCACCGCCGGATCCGGCCAGCTTGACGGGGAGGACGGGCTCGCCCTTCACCATGCGGATGCTCACCACCTTGCCCTCGAGTGCCGGGGCCTCCGAGACGGCGCCCTCCGGGGCGCTCGACATCGGCCAGTCCACAGGCCGCAGGTGCTCCGCGCGGAGCTCGGTCCCGACCGGGAGGTCGACCGCCGCGACCATCACGGCGCGGGTCGGGACACGCGCCGCCGCGGTCCGGGCCTCCATGTAGCGGGTGAGGAGGACAGCGGACCCGACGGCCGCCACCACGGCCAGCCCGAGGAAGAGCGCGGCGCGCACCGCGGCTCGCCGGGTCTTGCGATCGGCGGCCTTGTGGAGGACCGCGTTGAGGCTCTGTTTCTCGGCCATGGGCTCTCCGGGTCCTTCAGGGTTGAACCTCGAGCCGCATCACCGTCGTCGCGGTGAGGGTGGTCGGGACCTGCGTGGCGGTGAATCCGGTGATGGAGCCCGCCGGGTAGTCGACGAGGCTCACCGAGATGGCCTGGCGACCGCCGACGTTGACGACGGCGACCTGGGCCGGCCGGACGTGGCGGGGCCCCAGGCTGTTCGTGAGGTAGGTCTGGACGGCGAGAGCCGCGTCGTCGGTGGCCATGCCCGCGGGGGCGACCGATCCGACCCGCGCCCCCTCGCGCGTGGCGTTCACCGCGGTCTCGCGCAGCACGAAGTACCAGCCCCAGTCGATCGCGCCGAGGAGCAGCAGGAGGAACACCGGCAGGACGAGGACGAACTCGATGAGGACGGCGCCCCTGGGACGTCGACGCGGGGGAGAAGCGTTCATGGCCACCCCCAGAAGAGCGCCGCGAAGGCGCCGAGCGCGATCGCGGCTGCCATCGGCACCGTATCCTGCGCCGCAGGAAGCGCGCCGGGATGGCAACCGTGGGGCGTCGTGCGCGGCGCCTCGCGGCGCAACCGGACGAAGCTGACGAGGCGGGCGGCGCATGCCACCGGGGCGCCGGCCACCGCCGTGAAGACGAGGAAGGGGAGGACGAGCGACGGCCCGATCCAGATGGCGGTCGCGGCGATGAGTTTCACGTCGCCGCCGCCGAGCTTGCCCGACATCCAGGGGAGGACGAGCAGCGCGAGGACGCCCAGCGCGACCAGCACCGCGACGCCCGCCGCGGCCGGGCCCCGCTCGAGCCACTGGGCCGCCAGGCCGCCGAGCGCGAGGGGAAGGACGAGCGCGTTCGGGATGCGCCGGGAGGCCACGTCGGCGGCCACGGCGGCCGCGAGCAGGGTTCCGAGCAGGTCGAGGACCGTGAAGTGCGCGTGCATCGGCTTTCCCGGGCGCCCACACCGGTCCCGAGGGGCACGAGCGCCCCCCGCGACCAGGTGGTTGCGACTAGCGGGCCATGTCTCCGGCCGTGGTGTTCAGGGTGGTGTTTGCGGTGGTGCCGATCGCCCGCATTCCGACGAGCGCCGCCACGCCGATGAGGGCCGCCAGGAGCACGTACTCGATCAAGCTGGCGCCGCTCTCGTCCTTCATCAGCTTCTCGATCATCTTCCGCATGACTTCCTCCGTTCCGACTGCGAATTGCCGGACGCGGGGAAGCGCCGGCGGTGAAGGTGAGCACCCTGCTCACCGTGCGTGAAGAACGAGGAAACGGCGGCGTGGCGCGTCACGGCGCCTCCGCGTCGCGTCCGGAGGGATGAGCCTCTTCCACTGCGGCGTTCGCGACGGCCGCCAGCGCGAGGTCGACCACGATCACGGCGAACGCGAGGAGCAGCGTCAACTCGAGGAGCGACGGGGATCCCCCGTCGAGCCAGCCGACCAGCGAGTCCACTTGCACGATCCCCGCCCCCGGAGATCCAGCGAGCCACTCCGGTGCGACCCCCTCGCACCTGGAGCGACCGTAGTGCCGCCGCGGCGAGACCGAAGTGCCATGCCGACGGGTGCCATGTTCCCCGACACCCGACTGGTCCGGACCCTTTGCCACCGACCGCTCGAGACGATGATTCGTGTTCACGCGGCTTCGGAGCACGATGCATCCCGGACAGGGCGACCCGGGGGACGGAGCGCGACCCGTACGCTCCGACCCAAGAGAGATGCACGTCGGCTTGATCGGGACGCTTGCGTCCCTAAACGTGTCCCGTGCGCCCGAGGCCCGTCAGCAACCCGCCGAACCCCTGGGACGCCACGACCGTCGACTGGCTCGGCGAACCGCCTCCCGCCCTGCCGCGCGTCTACGCCGACGCCACGCGGGAAATCCTCTCGCGCAACGAGAGCCCGGACATCCCCTTCCGCTGGAGCGTGAATCCCTACCGGGGCTGCGCCCACGCCTGCGCCTACTGCTACGCGCGCCCGACCCACGAGTACCTCGGGTTCGGCGCGGGCACCGACTTCGACACCCGCATCGTCGCCAAGCTGCGCGCCCCGGAGCTCCTGCGCCGGGCCTTCCTGCGCCCGTCCTGGAAGGGCGAGCCCATCGCCTTCTCCGGGAACACCGACGCCTGGCAGCCGCTCGAGGCCTCGCTCCGGCTCACCCGCGGCTGCCTGGAGGCCTGCCTGGAGTTCCGGAACCCGGTGCTCGTCACCACCAAGGCGCCGCTCGTCGAGCGCGACCTCGACCTGCTCGGCGAGCTCGCCCGCCTTGGCGCGGTGCGAGCCTCCATCTCCCTCCCCTTCCTCGACGCGGGGCGGGCCCGCGCCCTCGAGCCCTGGGTGGCCTCCCCGGAGCGGCGCCTCGCCACCATCGCGCGCCTCGCCGCGGCGGGCGTCCCGGTGGGCGTGAACGTGGCG
>JBAVCR010000576.1:0-2147 GCA_049586815.1 Anaeromyxobacteraceae bacterium | reverse complement strand
CCGTAGGCACGCTTCCGGGCGGCCGCGAGGACGGGCTCGGCCCAGGGGAGCCACCGCTTCACGGCGGGAGCGAGTGCCTCGAGCTCGGCCGGGCCCCAGGCCTCGCCGAAGAGCGGCCCCGCGAGCGCGAGCGCCCAGGCGTCGGCGTCGGGTAGCGCCTCGTGCACCCGGGCGAGCACCCGCTCGCGCTGCAGGAGCCGGAGCGCCTCCAGGCGCCGGAAGCCCCGCACCACCTGGTAGCTCTTCCCCTCCCCCTCCGGCGCGGGGAGCGGGCGGAGGTCGAGCGGCTCCACCTGGCCGAGCCGTCCGATGGCCGTGGCGAGCCCGGAGACGTCTCCCACCTCGCGGAGGCGAAAGGTCGCGTCCGCGGCGATCGCGTCGAGGGGGACGTGCTCCACGCTACTTCCCGCGCAGGGAGATGCGGCGGGAGAGCACGCGGAGGCCGGCATCGGGTGCGGGCTCCGGCACGGGCGCCTCGACGGGCTCCGCCGCCGGGTCCTCCCCGGAGGTGTCGACCGTGCCGCGGAACGTGGCGCCGTCGACGATGACCACGCGAGGGGCGCAGACGTCGCCCTCCACGACCGCCTCGGGCCCGATGCGGACGGTGCCCTCGCCGGTCACCCGGCCGCGGACCGTGCCGTGGACGACCACGTCGCCCTTCGCCGAGACGTCGCCCTCGACGGTCGCCCCGGGGGCGACCACCGTGGCCGTGCCGGGCGCGCCGGCATTCTGTCGCTCGTCGTTCGTGGGATCCTCCCCGCCGGCGGCAGGATAGGAGGCGCGCCGCGCCCCGGTCAATGCGTTCTAGGGGGATCGCTCGGAGATCCAGGCCACCGCGTCTCCGATGGGGCGGTGCCGCTCCCGCTCGTTCCAGATCTCGTGCTCGAAGCCCACGTACTCGCGGAGCGTCTTGTCCCTGGAGGCCGCCGCGGCGAAGAACTCGGAGGCGGCCGCCCCGTCGGCGATCCGGTCGCCGGTGCCGAGGAGGAGGAGGAGCGGCCGGTCGAACCGGGCCCAGGCGCGGCGCAGGTCCTGCTGGGCGCGGCCCGACTCGGTGAACCAGCGCGGGGTCGCCTTGCGCTGGTAGAGGGGGTCCTCGTCGCTCCAGGCCTGCATCTCCGGGTCGGAGGTCAGCGTGGCGAGGTCGAGCCCCGCGTCGACCGGCAGGTGCGGCACGATCTTCCCCACCACGAGCGCCGTCCACAGCTTCACCTTGGGTGGATCGATGGCGAGGCCGAAGTACGGGTTCGAGAGGACCACCCCGTCCACGTCCCTGCCCCCGGCGAGCGCCCAGTGGGTGGCGATGTGCCCCCCCTGGCTGTGGGCCGCGACGAAGATCTTCCGGCCGCCGGCATCGGCCCGCATCCGCGCCGCGAAGGCGTCGAGGTCGGCCAGGTAGTCCTCGAAGCGGTCGACGTACCAGCGCCTGCCGCCGGACCGGCCGTGCCCCCGGAAGTCGAGCAGCGCCACCTCGTGCCCGGCGCCGACCAGCGCGTCGGTGAGGCCGGCGTAGCGACCCAGGTGGTCGCCGGCGCCGTGGAGGACGAGGACGGTGGAGCGCGGCGCCTCGGGCGTGTAACGCTCCCAGCGGAGCTCGGGGCCGCCGGGGGGCTTCACCACGCCCTCGACGCGGCGGGCCTTCTCGGGGCCGGGGAACCGGGGAATCGCCACGTTCACCTCCGGGCCGGGCGGACGTCGCCGCCGGGCAGCTCGCGCAGCTTCTTCTCGATGGCGGCCCGCTGGCCGGGCTGGTCGGGCTCGGCGCCGTCGTCGATCGCCTGGATGGCGCGCCGGAAGGCACGCGCCGCGTCGGCCTCGCGGGCGGATCGCCGGTAGGCGTCGCCCAGGTGCTCGAGGATGGTGGGCTCGGGTCCGGCGAGCGCCTCTGCCTTCTCGAGGCTGACGATGGCCCCGGCGACGTCGCCGCGCTGGTACTGGATCCATCCGAGCGAGTCGAGGAAGGACCCGTTGTCGGGCTCGAGCTCGAGGGCCCGGGTGACGAGGATCTCGGCCTCGTCGAGCTTCTCCCCCTTCTCGGCGAGGCCGTACCCGACGAAGTTGAGGGCGTCGGCGTTCCCGGGCGCCACCTCGAGGAGCCGCCGCATCGTGGCGGCGGCCGCGTCGCGGTTCCCGGCCCGGTCCTGGGC
>JBAVCR010000575.1:0-7523 GCA_049586815.1 Anaeromyxobacteraceae bacterium | reverse complement strand
GCATCGGGGGCCTGCTCGCCCGGCGACCGGCACGGCTCTCCGGCGGGGAGCGGCAGCGCGTGGCGCTCGCCCGGGCGCTTGCGCCGCACCCCCGGTTGCTGCTCCTCGACGAGCCCCTCTCGGCGCTCGACGCGCCGGCGCGGGAGGAGCTGCGCGGCGAGCTGCGCGGCCTGCTCCACCACCTGGGGATTCCCTCGCTGCTCGTGACCCACGATCGGATCGAGGCGCTCGCGCTGGGCGATCGCATCGCCGTGATCGCCGGCGGGACGGTGCGGCAGACCGGGAAGGTGGAGGAGGTGCTCGGCGCCCCCGCCGACCTGGCCGTGGCCCGGGTGGTGGGGACGGAGAACGTGCTCCCGGCGCGGATCGTCTCCCGGGACGACGGGCTCGTGTCGCTCGAGGTCGGAACGGCCCGCCTGCTGGCGGTCGATCCGGGAGGGCTCGATGGCGAGGCCTTCGCCTGCATCCGCGCGGAGGAGGTCCTCCTCGAGCGGGATCCCGGCAACCCCACCAGCGCCCGCAACCGGCTCCCGGCCACGGTGGCGGGGCTCGTGGGGGAGGGGCCGCTCGTCCGCGTCACGCTCGACGCCGGTTTCCGCCTCGTGGCGCTGGTGACGCGCCCCGGCGCGGCGGAACTCGGCCTCGCGCCGGGCGGGAGGGTGCTCGCCGTCGTGAAGGCGCCGGCGGTCCGGCTCGTTCCGCGCGGCTGATCCGCGCGATCACCCGGCCGGCGCTCCCTTTCCCGGGATGCCCGCCTCGATCCGCTTCGCCTCGGCCGGGTCGACGCGCCGGAGCAGCGCGAGCGCCATGTCCCAGTCGGTCGAGGTGGTGGTCTTCGAGGGGTCGTCGGTGTCGGGCTGCGCCTCGCGGGTGAAGAGCACGCGGCAGCCTCCGCCCACGACGATGCCCTCCGCCCGGTAGCGGACCCAGTCGCGGTTCCAGTCGGTCGCGACCACCAGGCCGCCCGCGTAGGTCTCCCGGGTCGCGAAGCCCTCCGAGAAGAAGTTGCCCGCCGCCGACTGCCGGGGCTCGCCCCCGACCGCCCGGTCCGCGCCGACGAGGGAGGCGAGGAGCAGCACGGCGACCTTCGAGGACATGGGACCTCCCGGGCAGGGATCCCTCTCATGGCGCGACGGCGCGTTGCGCGCGACGCCCCTCGCGTGGTCTCCTCCCGCGCCATGTCCGCCCGCCAGAGCTTCGACGCCGACTACTACCATCGCCACTACCACGGGCCCGACCGCGTCCACTCCGCGGCGCAGGTGGGGCGGCTCGCGTCCGGCGTGGCCGGCATGGCCGACTGGCTCGGCGTCGATCTTCGCGCGGTGCTCGACGTGGGCGCCGGCCCGGCCTTCTGGCGGACCTGGTTCCGGCGGCACCGTCCCACGGTTCGCTACGTCTCCACCGACGCCTCCGCCTGGGCCTGCCAGCGCTGGGGCCACGAGCGCCGGGACATCGCGTCGTGGCGGCCGCGCGCCCGGTTCGACCTGGTGGTCTGCCAGGGGGTCCTCCAGTACCTCGACGACGCGCCGGCGGCCTCCGCCCTGGAAAACCTCGCGGCCGCCTGCCGCGGCCTGCTCTACCTGGAGGTGGTCACGCGTCACGACCTCGAGGAGGTGGTGGACGCGGGGCGCACCGACACGGCCATCCATGCGCGAGAGGGGGCGTGGTACCGGAAGCGGCTCGCGCCCCACTTCCGTCAGGTCGGCGCTGGGCTGTGGGCCGCTCGCTCGGCCGGCCTGGCCTTCTACGAGCTGGAGGCGGCGGGCGGGTAGGGGAGTAGGTCGCGACGGGCTCCCGCGCGCGCGGCGCGAAGAGGTCGATGAGGTCGTCGCCGTAGACCTTCCTCGCGGCTTCCCTGTTGTGGACGTCGCAGAGCACCCGGCAGTTGTCGACGGTGTCGGCGCCACCCCGGCCGCGCGGCACGACGTGGTCGATCTCGAGGCGCACCGTCGAGCCGCAGACGCCCCCGTCGTGGGTCGGCCACTGGCAGCGGTGGCCGTCCCGCTCCCGCACCGCCCATTTCACCTTGGCCGGGACGGACGCCTTTCGCTTCTCCTGCTCGGCGAGGAGCAGGTCGAGCGCCGCGTCGAGCACCTGCTCGTCGGTCGCCCCGGGCTGCACGTGCGACTGCCCGGTCCTGGCCCGCTTCAACTTGTCGAGCAGTCCTGACGAAACGGTGAGGTGGAGCCGGCGTAGCGAGGACGTGAGCGGGTCGACCGTGGTGGTCCGCGGGACGGCCGCGATCCTCTCGGGGTGGGTCGGCGGCAGTTCAACCGGTTGAACCGGAGCAGCGGCGGCGACCTCCGTGACGACCGACCTCCGCGGAATGACCACCGCGGGCCGGATCTCCGCGAGGATCTCCTTCGCCTCCTGCTTCGAGCGGTGGAAGAACCGGGGCAGGACCTCGGCCCGGTTCTCCTCGGTCATGGCCTTCGCGAGGGCGAGGATGCTCGTGATGCTGAGTCGGCCATCTCGGAGGGGTTCGACGACCTCGGGAAACCGGCCGACGAGTCTCGCGGCGACCTTGCGGTAGTGGGCCGACCCCCGGGAGAGCTGGAGGTCCCGGAGCAGGAAGTCAAACAGGGTCGCGTACCCGAGGGATCGGTACGTTCCCTCACGATCGAACGCCGCGAGCGCGACGAGGAAGTCGGCCATGCAGCCGTGCTCGCGGCGGAGGAGATCGGCGAGGTGACGCGAGGAGGCGAGAGCGGTGTCGTTCATGCGGACACCTTCTCATGCGAATTCGGGGCCTCCTGGAACGCGCGAGGTTCGCGCAGGAAGCGAGGTCGCGTGCGGAGATCGCGAACCTCGCCGGGGAAACGGATCGTGGCTGCACGGGCCGCGGAGAAGGCGTGGCGAGTGTTTCCAGGGCGCCTCGTGCGCCGGAAGAGAATTGCGTGGAAGCGCTGTCAATATAGCGTTTCCTTACGCCCCATCTGGCTCGAGGTCCGTGGAACGGACGGTGAATCACTGCCTCCGCGGGCAGAACCCCGCTGCGCCGCCTACTTCGCAGGCAGCGCCGTGAACTCCTCGCTCCTCCGCCAGAGCTCCTCGGCGAGCGCCACATCGTCCGCGGCGCGACTCGGGCGGCGCGGCTTGCACGCGTCGTAGTAGAGCCCCGTCTCCCCGGCGACCGCCGCGGACGCCACGCAGTGGATCGTCGTCTGCGCCCCCTTCTCGGGCGAGATCATGAACGCCTTCGCGAGGTGACGGAGCCCCCAGGGCAGCTCGCGCCAGATGTCGGTGGCGACGACGCCGGGGTGGAGCGCGTAGGTGGTCACGCCCGTCCCCTCGAGGCGCCGCGCCAGGGACTTCGTGAAGAGCACGTTGGCGAGCTTCGAAACCGAGTACTCGTCGAGGCCGGCGGTCGATCGGGCCGGGCGGCGGAGCGCGTCCCAGTCGATGGCGCGGGCGCGGTAGTGGGCCCGGCTCGAGACGTTCACGATGCGGGCCGGGGCGCTCTCCTTCAGCCGGTCGAGGAGGAGCTGCGTGAAGAGGAACGGGCCCAGGTGGTTCGTGGCGAAGGTGAGCTCGAGTCCCTCGCGCGAGACCCCGCGGACCCCGGCCAGCCCCGCGTTGTTGACGAGGCCGTGCAGGGGCAGCCCCGATGCGAGGAAGGTCCGGGCCGCGGCCCGCACCGATTCGAGGTCGGCGAGGTCGATCGAGAGGAAGTCCACCCGTGCCCCCGGCGTCTCCCGCCGGATGGCCTCGACGACCGGTGCCGTGCGTTCCTCCGACCGCCCGGCCAGGAACACGTGCCCGCCCCGCCGGGCGAGCACCTCGGACGCCACCCGGCCGATGCCGGTGTTGGCGCCGGTGACCACGTACACCTTCCCCTCGAGATCGCGATCCATGGCGCGGAAGGTAGGCGCGGCGGGCGTCCCGGGCAACCTCCCGGAAGTACGCGTGTCCGGAAATGTGGGGCGGCGCAGGGAGGGTGTCGGGGATAGAATGGACGGCCAAGCTGGCGTTCCCGGGGGACCGCCACAGGAAACCAGGAGCGCACCTTGAGCTTTCGCCTGACCAGCCTCGCCGTCCTCTCCGCAGCCCTGGCCACCGCATGCGGCGGCGGGTCGTCCGACCCGGCGCCCGCCCCGGTCGCCTCGGTCACCGTCACCCTCGGGTCGAGCAACATCTCGGTCGGGGGCGGGACGCTGGCCTCCGCCGTCCTGAAGGACGCGGGCGGAAACGTGCTCGGTGGGCGCGCCATCACCTGGTCCTCGTCCCCGAGCTCCGTCGCCACGGTGTCCGTCTCCGGCGGGGTGACGGCCGTCGCCGCCGGGACGGCGAGCATCACCGCCACGAGCGAGGGGCAGAGCGGATCGGCCACCGTCACGGTCACCGTCCTGCCCGTATCGACCGTCACGGTCACCCTGCCGTCGCCACTCGGCATCGGGCAGACGGGCCAGGCCACGGCGGTCGCCAGGGACGCGAACGGCGGCGCGATCACGGGCAAGACCTTCACCTGGAACTCGCTCACTCCCTCCGTTGCGACCGTTTCGGCGTCCGGCCTCGTCACCGGCGTCGCGGTCGGCACTTCCACCATCGAGGCCACCAGCGACGGCGTGAGCGGCACCGCGCTCGTCACCGTCCTCGCCGCGGCGGGACTTCCCACGCAGATGGTCGCGGTCTCGGCGACGAGCCAGACCGGTCCCCCGTCCTTCGCCGCCGCCCAGGCGCCCGCGGTCCTCGTGACCGACGCCAGCGGGACGCCGGTCTCCGGCGTCTCCGTCACCTTCTCGGTCACGGGCGGCGGGGGCACCCTCGTCGGCGGCGCGGCGACGACCGACGGTTTCGGCAAGGCCCGCGCCACGGCCTGGAACTTCGGCCCGGTGGGGGCCCAGTCGGTTCGTGCGTCCTCGGCAGCCATCCCTGGCGTCACCGTCGACTTCGCCGGGCTCTCCCGCGTCTCCACCCAGGCCTTCGACATCACCCTCCGCTTCATCTCCTCCATGTCCGATTCCCAGGCGCGCGCCTTCGTGAACGCCAAGGAGCGAATCCAGCAGTTCATCGTCGGCGACCTGCCGCTGCAGAACGTCAGCCTCTCCGCCTCGCAGATGGCGAGCTGCGGCGGCGTCAGCGTCCAGCAGGACGTGGACGACGTCCTCATCCTCGCCGAGGTCGGCCCCATCGACGGGGTGAACAACGTCCTCGGCCAGGCGGGGCCCTGCTACGTTCGCACTCCCGGGACGCCCTGGCCGGTGGTCGGGCACATGATGTTCGACACCGCCGACCTCGAGGCGCTGGAGGCCGCCGGGCGGCTCGAGTACGTCATCCTCCACGAGATGATGCACGTGATCGGCTTCGGCACCATCTGGACCGACATGGGGCTGCTGCTCAACCCGGCCACGAGCGGGGGCACCGATCCGACCTTCTCCGGCGCGAACGCCATCTCGAACCTGGCCACCTACAACAACGGCGCGTTCTACTCGGGCGCAAAGGTCCCGGTCGAGGCGACGGGCGGCGCAGGCACGCGCGACAGCCACTGGCGCGAGAGCGTCTTCAACCACGAGCTCATGACCGGATTCCTCGACACCGGCGTGAACCCGATCAGCGCCACCACCATCGGGTCCTTCCAGGACCTCGGCTACGTGGTCGACGTCACCAAGGCCGATGCCTTCAACCTGGCCACGGCGCTGCGCATGGACTGGCTCGCCGCCGTGGAGCCGCCGTTCCGGCTTGGAAGCGACGTGAAGCCGGAGCCGTTCGGCTTCATCGGCCCGGACGGCAAGCCCATCGGCCGGTAGTCACGGACCCGGCCCCGGCCTCGCCGGGGCCTCCCGCCCGAAGCCGGGGCCTCCCGCTCAGCGGCGACGCTTCGGACCCCACGAGCCCACGACGGTGGGCTTCCGTGAGGTGCCGGAACCGCCGTTTCCGCTGCCACCTGAAGCGGGGCGCGACTCCCCGGAGGGGCCGGTGTCCTGGCGCGGCGTGTGGCCGCCGCGGTTGTGGCCGTGGCCGTGCCCGCCGCCCCGCTTCCGTGCGTCGGAGGGACGCCGGCTCGGACCGCCGCCACCCGCCCGCTTGTGCGGAGGAAGCCCCTGGTTGGCGCGCCCCTCGGCGGCCCGCGACGCCTCGGCCAGGAACGCCTCCTCGGTGCGGGGGACGTCGGCGCGGGGGAGGGCCTTGCGGGTGAGGCGCTCGATCTCGCGCAGGAGCGAGGTCTCCTCCGGGGAGGAGAACGCGGAAGCGCGCCCGCTCGCCTCGGCGCGCGCGGTGCGCCCCACGCGGTGGACGTAGTCCTCGGCCACGTGGGGGAGGTCGAAGTTCACCACGTGGCCGATCTCGGCGACGTCGATGCCGCGGGCCGCGATGTCGGTGGCGACGAGCACCCGGTAGCTGCCGTCCTTGAACCCGTCGAGCGCCTGTCGCCGCTGCCCCTGCGTGCGGTCGGCGTGGATCCGGGCCGCCTTGTGCCCGGCCCGGGCCACGGCCTTCCAGACCCGGTCGGCGCGCCGCTTGGTGCGGGTGAAGACGAGCGTGGACTGGTCGTCGCGGGCGAGGAGGGCGAGGAGCAGCGGCACCTTCTCCTCCTGGGAGCAGAGGAAGACCTGCTGCTCGGCGCGCTCGGCGGTGGTCCCGCTGCGCACCACCTCCACCCGCACCGGATCGCGCAGGTGCGTGGCGGCGAACTCCGAGACCTCGCCGCCCATGGTCGCGGAGAAGAGCATGGTCTGCCGCGCCCGCGGGAGCTTCTGCAGGATGCGGGTGAGCTGGGGCTTGAAGCCCATGTCGAGCATGCGGTCCGCCTCGTCGAGGACCAGCACCTCGACGTCGTCGAGTCGCGCCGTGCCCTGCTGGAGATGGTCGACGAGCCGCCCCGGCGTCGCGATGATCACCTCGCGACGGTCGCGGAAGGCCTGGGACTGCTGCCCCATGCCCACGCCGCCGATGACGACGGCGCCCCGCACGTGCCGGCCCCGGCCGAAGCGCTCGAGCTCCTCGCCGATCTGGAGCGCGAGCTCGCGGGTGGGGGCGAGGACGAGCGCCCGGGTGCCGGTCTTGCCCGCGAGCCGCTCGATGATGGGCAGGAGGAAGGCCGCCGTCTTGCCGGTGCCGGTGGCGGCGGTGCCGATGACGTCCTTGCCCGAGAGCGCCGGGGGGATGGCCCGGGCCTGGATCGGAGTGGGCTGCTCGAAGCCGGCCCGCTCGAGCGTGGCGAGGGACTTCTCGGAGAGCTTCAGGTCGCGGAAGGTGGTCACGGCGCTCCTTATCGCACGTTCCGCTCCCGCGGCCATCCTGGCGGTGGCGGCCAGCGGGACGGGGTCACTTGCTCATCCAGAGCGCGAGGAGCGCCAGCGCCGCCGGGACCGCCTGGACGTAGAGGATCTTCCTCGAGACCGAGACCGATCCGTAGGCTCCGGCGGCGATCACGCAGCAGAGGAAGAAGGTCGCGCGCGGCACGAGTTCGGGCCCGGAGGCGAGGGCCCAGACGAGCCCCGTGGCCAGGAAGCCGTTGTAGAGCCCCTGGTTCGCCGCCAGATCCGCGGTCATGGCGGCCTTCTCCTCGCTCATCCCGAAGA
>JBAVCR010000574.1:0-5973 GCA_049586815.1 Anaeromyxobacteraceae bacterium | reverse complement strand
ATCCAGCGCGGCCGTGCGCGCCAGCCTCGGCGTGGCCGCCGCCTTCCCGGCGACGTCCCCGGTCGGCGTCGACGAGCTCCTCGCCCTGGCCGACGACGCCATGTACCGCACCAAGCGCGACGGGGGCGACCGCGTCATCCTCCACCCAGCACGACCCGAGGTCGAGCCAGCGGGCCGGCCCCGGGAGGAGCGGAACTGACCCATGGAACGACCTCCTCCGGACATCCCCGACGCGTCCCGGGCCCGGGACCCGGCGGCCCGCCATCTCGTCCTCCTCGTCGACGACGACGAGACCCCGCGCGTCGTCGCCCGGGCCTCCCTGGAGAGCGCCGGGTTCGACGTGGTGGAGGCCTCGAACGGCCAGGAGGGCGTCGCCGCCTTCGAGCGGCTGCGCCCCGATCTCGTGCTCATGGACGCCGTCATGCCCGGCATGGACGGCTTCGCGGCCTGCGCCGCCATCCGCGCGCTGCCCGGGGGAGGGCACACCCCCATCCTCATGATGACCGGGCTGGAGGACGTGGAGTCGATCCGGCACGCCTTCGAGGCCGGTGCGACCGACTTCGCCACCAAGCCCGTCCACGGCAGCGTCCTCGGCTTCCGGGTCGGTCACCTCATCCGCGCGGGCCGGGCCATCGAGGAGGTCCACCGCGCCGACGGGAGCTACCGGGCGCTCATGCAGGCCATCCCGGACCTGGTCCTCCGCATCTCCCGGGAGGGCGTCCTCCTCGACCCCCGGACCGTTCAGGCCAGGGTCCGCCGATCCCGCTACCAGCGGCACCTCGGGAAGAACCTCGCCGAGGTGGTTCCCCCCGACGTGGCCGCCCAGGCCATGGCGCTCGTGGAACGGACGCTCGAGGCCGGCGGCCTCCAGACCGAGGAGTTCCTGCTCCCCGAGAGCCGGAGGGTCCGGCACCTCGAGGTGCGGACCATCGGGAGCGGCGGCGCCGAGGTCATCGCCTTCCTGCGGGACGTCACGCGGAAGCGGCAGCGGGAGCAGCGCCTCGCCCCGTTCGCCTTCAATGACCCGCAGACCGGGCTGCCCAACCGGGCGCGCTTCGTCCAGCGCGTCGAGGAGGAGCTGGCCCGCTCGCGCCGCACCCAGGAGCGGTTCACCGTGGCCCTCCTGCGCTTCGACCTCTTCCGCGAGTTCGTGAACGAGTACGGGGAGAGCGCCGGGCACCGCGTGCTCCGGACCTTCGCGAGCGTGCTCTCCGGGAGCCTGCGGGACACGGACATGATCGCCCGCATCTCCCCCAACGAGTTCGGCCTGCTCCTGACCCGCCTCGAGACCAAGTACTCGACCACCATGGTGGTGCGGCGGATCCTCGACCTGGTCTCGCAGGGGATCACCGTGGACGGGGTGAACGTCCACTTCACCGCCTGCGCGGGCGTGACGCTGGCCGGCCCGGACGGGACCGACACGGTGTCGACGATGCTCAAGCAGGCCGACGTGGCCCTCTCCCGGGCGCGGCGCATGGGGCGCAACCAGGTCCAGTTCTTCTCGCCGGAGATGAGCCGAAGCGTCTCCCGCCGCATGGGGCTCGAGGCCGAGCTCGCCGAGGCGGTGGAGAAGCGCCGGTTCGTGGTGCACTACCAGCCCGCCATCGACCTCTGGACGCGGCGGATCATCGGGGCCGAGGCGCTCGTCCGCATGGTCCACCCCGAGTCGGGGTTCGTCCCGCCCATGGAGTTCATCCCGCTCGCCGAGGAGACGGGCATCATCGTGGCCATCACCGAGCAGGTCATCCAGGAGGCCTGCAGGCAGATGAAGGCCTGGCAGGTGGAGGGCCTCCCGCCGCTCGTCGTGGCGGTGAACCTCTCGGGCCGCGACTTCCAGAACGTGGGATTGGCGGCCAAGGTGGCGGGGCTCGTCCGCGAGGCGGGCATCGACCCCGGGTGCCTGGAGATCGAGATCACCGAGTCGGTCGCCATGCACGACTTCTCGAGGACCCTGCACGTGCTGCAGGGGCTCCGCGAGGAGGGGATCCGGGTGGCCATCGACGACTTCGGCACGGGCTACTCGTCGCTCGCCTACCTCAAGCGGTTCCCCATCCAGACCCTCAAGATCGACCGGGCCTTCATCAACGAGATGATGGAGAACCCGCAGGACCGCGCCATCGTGAACGCCATCATCGGCATGGCGCACGCCCTCAACATGGAGGTCCTCGCCGAGGGCGTGGAGCGCCCCGACCAGCTCCAGTACCTGCTCGACCGCGGGTGCGATCGGGCGCAGGGCTGGCACTTCGGCAAGCCGGTCCCCGCGGCCGAGTTCCAGGCGATGGTGGCCCGGAACGGCGCCGACCTGCGGAACGTGCCGCGGGCCTGAGGCCCCTCCCGGCGGCGGCTACCGCGTCCCGACGCGGACGGTCGCCGTCCCGCAGCCGGTCCACTCCACCCGGGCGGCCTCGTCCGGGAACTGCGAGGTCGGCACGCCAGCGGGCCGGGAGATCCACACCCGCTTCGCCTCCAGCGAGCCGCCGGTCACGCCGGTGGCGCAGGTGGCCGAGCGGGTCACGTCGAAGGAAAGGCTCTCGTCGAGCGCGGCCGACACGGTCTGGCCGCCGGCCGCGACGTTGAGCGAGATCTCGGAGGCGACCGAGCCCACGGCCGTGGTGGTGGTGGCCACGACGCGCCCCGCCGAGTGGAGCGAGCCGGACATGGTGATGGGGCTCGACCCGCCCATGGAGAGGCCGATCCCGTAGCTGAGGTCCCAGGTCAGGGTCTGGCGGTCGGCGGAGAGCGAGACGTCGCCGTCCACGGTCACCGACCCGCTCGTCGCGGTCCCGCCGCTCGACTGGGACACGGTGACCCGGCACCCGTTGAAGGTGACCTTGCCGGTCGTCACCACCGCGCAGGCGGGGACGTCGAAGGCGGCCGCCGAGGTGGCGCCCACCGCGGCCGGCGAGAAGGTGGCGATCGAGCCGCCCTGCAGGAGCGCCCCGCTGACGCTGGCCGCGTCGGCAGCACCGAGGCCCGACCCCGTGCCGGGCGCGGCCCGGAAGGCGTCGATGCTCGCTACCGTGGCCGCCATCGCGCCGGCCTGGTCCAGGGTGGCCACCTGCGGCGCCCCGTAGACGAAGGTGGTGGTCGCCGCGGAGTTCTCCACCGGCGCGCCGCTGCTGTTGCAGCCGGCGAGAACGATCGCGAGACCGAGCCCGAAGCACCGCTGCGTCGTCGTCATGGGGTCCCCCTCGGGATGACTCACCGGCCCGTCGCCGGACCAGGTGTCGAGGATGGTAGCGAACCCATCACCCGGAGCAAATGTCGTCCTTCGCCCACATGTGGGCGATCCGGGGCCTCCCGGAGTCGAGGTGGTCTCACGGCCGGGACCCGTTATGGATCCGCTCGTGGACCTCGAATGTCCATACTGCGGGGAGACGATCCCCGTCACCCTCGACGAGGGCGCCCTGACCTCGCAGCGGTACGTCGAGGACTGCCCGGTCTGCTGCCGCCCGATCGAGCTCTCGGTCCGGAGGAGCGAGGACGGCGGGTTCGTCGTCGAGGCCCACCGGGACGACGACTAGCCCTGGATGAAGGTCCCGTTCCGCAGCTGGTGCAGCGCCTCCGCGATCTCCTCCTTCGTGTTCATGACGAAGGGACCGTAGCGGACCGCCGGCTCGTGGAGCGGCTGCGCCGAGAGGAGGAGGAACCGGGCCGGCCCCGCTCCGGCGTGCACGCGGACCACGTCGCCGTCGCCGAGGATGGCGAGACGCGGGGAGGGCACGACCTTTCCGGCGCCCGGCGAGGCGCTGCCGACCGAGACCTCCCCGCGGTACACGTAGAGGAGGGCGGTGTGCCCCCGGGTCACGGGCTGCTCGAAGGTCCGGCCGGCCGGGAGGGCCACGTCGAGGTAGGCCGGGTCGGCGAAGATCTCCCGCACCGCGCCGGCGACGCCGGCCACGGTGCCGGCGACGACCCGCACCTCGGTGCCTCCGGGGAGCGCCACGGTCGGGATCCGCGCCGCGGCGACGTCCTGGTACCGGGGGGCGGTCATCTTCAGCTTCCGGGGCAGGTTCACCCAGACCTGGAAGCCGTCGAGCCGCTTTGGTCCGGCGTGGGGCATCTCCTCGTGCAGGATCCCGCGGCCGGCCGTCATCCACTGCACGTCGCCCGCGCCGATGGTCCCGGCGTTTCCCATGCTGTCCCGGTGGGTGACGCTGCCGTCGAGCATGTAGGTGATGGTCTCGATCCCGCGGTGCGGGTGCATCGGGAACCCGGCGACGTAGTCGTCGGGGTTCTCCGATCCGAAGTGGTCGAAGAGGAAGAACGGGTCGAGGTGGTCGAGCGTGGGCGTGGCGATGCTGCGCATGAGCCGCACCCCGGCGCCGTCGCTCGCCGCCGTGGGGACGATCACTTCACTGACGGTTCTTTCGATCATGGGAGCTCCTCGACCTCCTCCCGGGGAGATAACCTCCCGACGCCCGGTCCGCCCGGGGTGCCTCCGGGCCGCCTCGGCGAGCGCGATCGGGTCGTCCGGGAACCCTGGCGGCGCCCGGGAGCCCGGCTTAGAGGGGTCACCGGAGGGCCTGGCCATGGCGACCACCCCGCAGGACCGTCGCGCCACGTTCCGCGCGCTGCACGAGCGCGGCTGCTTCGTCATGCCGAACCCGTGGGACGTCGGCTCGGCGCGCCTGCTGCAAGGCCTGGGATTCCCGGCGCTCGCCTCCACGAGCGCCGGCCTGGCGTTCTCCCGGGGCCTTCCGGACGGCCGCGTGCCGCGTGCCGAGGTCCTCGCTCACGTGCAGGAACTGGCGGCCTCGATCGAGGTGCCGCTCAACGCCGACTTCGAGTCGGGGTTCGGGGCAAGCCCCGAGGCCGTGGCGGAGAGCGTCCGCCTCTGCGTGGCGACGGGCATCGCGGGGCTCTCCATCGAGGACGCCACGGGCGACCGGAAGGCGCCGCTCTTCGACCTCGGCGTGGCGGTGGAGCGCCTCACGGCGGCGCGAGCCGCCATCGACGCGTCGGGGACCGGCGTGGTCCTCACCGCGAGGGCCGAGTGCCACCTCGTGGGAACCCCCGAACCGCTCCGCGACGCGATCCGGCGCCTCGAGGCCTACGCGGCCGCCGGGGCCGACTGCCTCTACGCACCCGGCCTCTCCACCTCCGAGGAGGTCGCGATGGTGGTGAAGGCGGTGGCGCCGAAGCCGGTGAACGTGCTCGCCGGAGGCACGACCTTCACCGTCGCCCGGCTCCGCGACCTCGGCGTCCGGCGCATCAGCGTGGGGGCGGCGCTCGCGCGGACTGCATGGGGCGCCTTCCTGCGGGCTGCGCAGGAGATCGCCGGCAAGGGAACCTTCGAGGGCTTCGCGGGAGCGGAGCCGTTCGCCCGGTTGAATGCGTTCTTCGTGGAGGACGTTCGCCGCCGCGGAGGGTGACGGTCGGCGAACGGCCTCGCCCGCCGGGCTACTTCAGGCTCGACACGTACTTCGCGACGGCCGGGGCGTCGTCGATCTGGACGGCCTTCATCTTGCCCTTGCCCTCCTTGATGGTCTTCAGCACCTGGGCCTCGGGGAGCCCCTTGATGGAGCCCTTGAACATGGCCCCGCCCGACCCGTCGGCGCCGTGGCACATCTTGCACTTGGCCGCGAAGGTGGCGGCGCCATCGGCACGGGCGGCGGTGGCGAAGGCGAGGACGAAGAGGGCGGCGAGGACGCGCTTCATGGGGGGTTCCTTTCGAGGGGGGAGCGTCAACCTCGCACAGGAGACGGGGACGCGGGGCCAGATATTCACGGCGCCTCGCGTCCACGAACGCAGAGAGGCGGCCCCTGGCCGCCCCTCCCGACTGCCCGGAAATCCCGGACGGGTCCTTCGCTACGCCTTGCGCTTCTCCTCGACCTCCTTGGCGAGCTCGTCGAGCTTGGAGTCGTCGAGCTTCTCGCCGGCGGCGGCCTTCTCGTCGGTGGGCTTGCCGGTCATGTGGGCGGCGCCGGGAGCCCAGCCGCCGGGGGTGACGGTGGCGGCCAGGTCCTGGGC
>JBAVCR010000573.1:0-5032 GCA_049586815.1 Anaeromyxobacteraceae bacterium | reverse complement strand
GAGGAGCGCCTTCCTGGTCTCGGCCGGCATCACCGCGGCGGGCGCGCTGGGGATGGCGCTCGAGCTGCCGCGCGGCGGCCCCCAGGGCGCGCACTGGCGCGGGGCGTTCCGGGGCATGTTTCGCCACCTCGGCGACCGGAGGCTGCTCGGCGGCTTCGCGCTCGGGTTCTGCCTCTTCTTCGCCTTCATCGCCGTCTTCACCTACCTGCCCTACCGGCTCGCCGCGGCGCCGTTCCGCCTCTCGACCGACGCCATCGCCTCCGCCTACCTCGTCTACCTGGCCGGGATCGTGGTCTCACCCGTGGCAGGCCGGCTCGCCGCGCGGATCGCGCCGGAGCGGCTCATGCTGGCCGGGCTCGCGGTCTCCGCGGCGGGCGCGGGGGTGACGCTCGCCGGGTCGCTCCCCGCCCTCGTCCTCGGCCTGCTCGTGCTCGTGGTGGGCATGTTCACGGCCCAGGCCATCGGGCCGTCCTGGGTGAACGAGACGGCCCGGGAGTCGAAGGGCGGCGCGAACGCGCTCTACCTGGCCTTCTACTACCTGGGCGGGACGCTCGGCTCCTGGCTGCCGGGGCTCGCCTGGCAGCGCTGGGGCTGGGCGGGCGTGGTGGCGGCGAGCCTCTCGGCGCTGGGAGTGGCGGCCATCGCCGTGCTCACGCTCTGCCGGCCGGGGCCGGCCCCGGGAGCGGGCGGGGGGACGGGCTAGGGAGCCGGGACGCCCGTTTCCCACCAGATGTCGGGGTCGCGCGGGGTGGCGAGGCGACGGGGCTCGACGCCGAGGCGCCGGAGCTCGGAGAGGACGCCGTCGATGAGCGCCGGCACCGAGCGGCGCATGGTGTCGGTGAGGCGCGTGCCCAGCTCGGTGCTCTCCGGGATGGCTCCCCAGAGCGTGACGTCGCGCGGGCCGCCGCCCTGGAACTCCATGGCGAGCAGCGCCTCGCGCAGGCCCGGCTCGTGCGGGCTCATCACCGTCTTCGAGCCGCCCTTCAGGATCTCCTGCTGGTCGTAGCGCTTCACCTCGCCGGGGGCGCCGCGATCGCGGACCGCGTCGAGGAAGACCGCGGCCTCCGCGCCGTGAAGCATGGAGACGAGGTCCATGCCTGGCGTCCCGGCGTCCACCACCTCGGCGTCGGCCGGGAAGTCGAACGCACCCTGGAGGGTGCGCGCCACGAACGGCCCCAGGCCGTCGTCGCTGTTCAGCACGTTTCCGATCCCCACCACCACGACGCGCGTCATGCTCACCTCGAAACGAAAGGGGCGGGGCCGCCGGGCCCCGCCCCGCATCCCCGTCCCGGTCCGCGGGACGGATGGAGACTACAGCACCTTGACCTTGGCGATCTCGGTTCCCTCGGCGTCGTGCGTGTGGATGGCGCAGGCCAGGCACGGGTCGAAGGAGTGGATGGTGCGCAGCGCCTCGAGCGGCTTCTCGGGCACGGCGACCGGGTTGCCCACCAGCGAGGCCTCGTAGGGGCCCATCTGGTCCTTGCCGTCGCGGGGACCGGCGTTCCAGGTCGAGGGCACGACCGCCTGGTAGTTCTTCAGCTTGCCGTTCTCGATGACCACCCAGTGGGAGAGGACGCCGCGCGGCGCCTCGTGCACGCCGTAGCCCTTCACGGTCCCGCTCGGGAACTTGGGCTCGTTGTACACGGCGGTGTCACCCTTGCCGACGTTCTCGGCGAGGAGGCCCCAGTGCTTCATGGCCAGGTCGGAGATCACCGCGGCCCGGATGGCGCGCGCGGCGATGCGGCCGAGGGTGGACTCGAGGACCTGAGGCCCGAGCTTCGTCTTGGCCACGCTGCCGGCCACGTCCAGGCAGCGGTTGGCCCACTTCTGCGTGAGGGCGTCGCCGCGGGCGTAGGCCACGAGGACCTGGGCGAGCGGGCCCACCTGCATCGGGCGCCCCTCGAACCGCGGCGCCTTGACCCAGGAGTACTTCTTGGCCGGATCCCAGGCGTTGTACTTGGGGTCGGTGGTCTCGTCGTACGGGTGCTTGTCCCAGGACCCGTCGTAGTACGCGCGGGTGATGTCCTCGGTGACGTTCTTGCCGAAGAACGGGTCCTTCCAGCTGTCGATGGGCTTCACGTTGCCCAGGTCGCCGTTCAGGATCACGCCGCCGGGCGCGTCGAACTTGGTCGCCTTGGCGTCGGTCGGGAACTCCGGGACGCTCATGTAGTTGCGGACCCCGGCCCCGTACTTGAACCAGTCGGGGTACATGCCGCCGATGGCGCAGACGTCGGGGAAGTAGACCTGCTGCACGAACCGGGTGGCCTCCTCGAGCCGCTGCTTCACGGTGAAGAGCCGGTTCATGTTGAGCGTGGAGGCCGCGTCCATGTTGATGGCGTTGGCCACGCCGCCCACCGCGAGGTTCTGGATGTTCGGCGTCTTCGAGCCCAGGATGGCGACGGCCTGGAGCGCCCGGCGCTGGTAGTCGAGCGCCTGGAGGTAGTGGGCGACGGCGAGCAGGTTCACCTCGGGCGGGAGCTTCATCGCCGGGTGGCCCCAGTAGCCGTTGGTGAAGATGCCGAGCTGGCCCTTGCCCACGAAGTCCTTCAGCTTCGCCTGGACGGTCCGCATCTCCTGGACGGAGTTGCCCGGCCAGTCGGAGAGGGACTGGGCGATGGAGGCGGCCTTGACCGGGTCGGCCTTCAGCGCCGAGACCACGTCCACCCAGTCGAGCGCCGACAGCTGGTAGAAGTGGACGATGTGGTCGTGGATCGCGTGGGCGATCACGATCAGGTTGCGGATGAGCTGGGCGTTGAGCGGGATGTCCAGGTCGAGGGCGTTCTCGACGGCGCGGACCGAGGCGATGCCGTGCACGGTGGTGCACACGCCGCAGATGCGCTGCGCGAAGACCCAGGCCTCGCGGGGGTCGCGCCCCACGAGGATGTTCTCGATCCCGCGCCACATGGTGCCGCTGGACCAGGCCTTGGACACCTTGCCGCCATCGACCTCGACGTCGATGCGGAGGTGACCCTCGATCCGGGTGACGGGGTCGATCGTGATGCGCTGGCTCATGAGTGCGTCTCTCCGATGGCGAAGATGGGAAGCTTCTTCGAGATGAACAGGAAGGCGGCGACGCCGAGCGACGCCAGCCCCATGGTGACGAGGATCTCACCGAGGCTCGGGAAGTAGCGGGCTCCCGGGCCGCCGTCGTAGGCGGTGAGGTAGGTGTTGACCCGGTAGGCGGTCCCGGCCAGCAGCGCCAGGATGGCCGCGACGAAGAGCTTGCCGCGGTCGGCGCGGACGCCCTTCGACAGGAACATGAGCCCGGAACTGGCGAAGAGCAGGATCTCCAGCCAGAAGAAGGGCATCTGCCAGGACCACTGGAAGGCGTACTTGAGACGGCCCGACCAGGCCAGGTCGGCGAAGCGGAAGACCACGTAGAAGACGCTGACCGAGCCGGCCACCTTGGCGATGCCGCCGAGGAGCTTCATGTGGGTCGTGTAGCGACCGGGCAGGAGGCTGCCGGCGGCGATGTCGACGGCCGTGACCGACCCGTACCCCATGGTGAGGCAGGAGACGAGGAAGAGGAACGGCAGCCAGCCGGTGAACCAGAGCGGATGCACCTTGGTCGGCGCCATCATGTAGAGGGAGCCGAGCGACGACTGGTGCATGGTGGGCAGCAGCATGGCGAGCGCGATGATGAACGGGAGCGCCACCTGCAGCTTCGGCTGGTACTTGGCGGCGAACCGGGCCAGCTTCGGCGAGCCGGAGGCCGACCACTGGTCCAGCATGGCCGGCGTCACCTCCACCCAGAGGACGCCCACGTACGTGAGCACGCAGAGGGCGACCTCGAGCAGGATGGAGTTGAAGTTGTACCAGGGCGGGTAGAACAGGAAGACCGAGCCCCACCAGCGACCCAGGTCGATCATCACGGAGGTGCCGCCGAGGCTGTAGCCGATGGCGCCCACCAGGACGGCCGGGCGGACGAGCGGGTGGTACTTGCCCTTGTTGAGGATGTAGACGAGCAGGCCGACCGCGTAGGCCCCGGCGCCGAGACCCGTGAAGGTCACGACGTTGATGGGCTTCCAGATGCCCCAGCTGTACTGGTCGGTGAGCGCCGTGATGGAGCCCACGCCGGCGAAGAGCCGGTAGACCACGAGGACGCCGGCGACGGCGGCCAGCGCGAGCAGGGCGAGCAGGAAGGGGGTGACGACCTTGCCCCCGATGGGACGAGCGTGTGCGCTCACTTGTGCTCCTCCTTGCCCTTTGCGGCCTCGGCCTTCTTCTCCGCGCTCATGTTGCGGAAGATGGCCACGGCGGCCGCCACGTAGAGCACGGTCGGGGCGATGAAGCCCTTGTAGGCGGTGTGCTGCACGGTCATGGCGAGCCGCGAGGGCGGCACCTCCCCGAGGTCGGGAAGCCCGAGGTCGGTGAACTCCACCCCGGCCTTGGTCATGATCATCGACTGGTTCCCGCCGCCGTCGTGCTCCCCGAAGATCTTCGGGTTGTACTTCTGGGGATTGGCGGCGATGCGCCGCTTGGCGGTGGCGAGGAGCTCCGCGCGGGTGCCGTAGATGACGGCCTCGCGCGGGCAGACCTCGGCGCACGCCGAGCCCTCCTTGCCGTCCTTGCGCGTGAGGCAGAGGTCGCACTTCACGATCTTCGGCAGCGCGCTGTCCCACTGGAACTTGGGGACGTTGTACGGGCAGGAGATCTGGCAGTAGCGGCAGCCCGTGCAGCGGATGCCGTCCCAGGTCACCACCCCGTACTTCCGCTTCTGGAGCGAGCCGAGCATGCAGGCCTTGGTGCACGAGGGCTCCAGGCACTGCATGCACTGCATCTTGAGGAAGGCCCACTTCTCCCCGCGCTCGGCCACCTTGATGACCGTGCGCACGTCGGAGTTGATGTCCGTCGGGAAGTCGTAGGGAACGCCGTTGATCCTCTTGACCTGCGTCTCTACCGGCATGCCGTTGGCCCGCTGGCAGGCCACGGTGCAGGTCTGGCACCCGATGCAGAGGGTGGAGTCGTAGAGGAGGCCGCGGGCGTCGGGGGGGACGACCGGGGCCTCGGCGGAGCTCGCCCCGGCCGGGCC
>JBAVCR010000572.1:0-3454 GCA_049586815.1 Anaeromyxobacteraceae bacterium | reverse complement strand
CCTCGGCGGCGAGGAGCTGGTGGAACGGGGTGAGGGCGCGCGCGTGCGGGGCCTCCCGGCCCGGCGACACCGACACCCGATCCTCGACGCGGACACCCGCCGCCACCCGACCCACCCACGCCTCCCGCGACCCCGGGGCCGCTTCCCGCCCTCGACCGCGCGGGACGCCCACGACCCTTCGACTCTAGCACCGAAGGGCGGGGCGCGGGAGCGCCGCGGCGGCGAACGCGGGGTTTGCCTTCGCCGCGCCTCCGCTGTAGATCGCCCACGATGCAGATCTCCATCAACGGCGAGATTCGCGAGGTCCCGGAGGGGACCACGGTGTCGGGGTTGCTCGGCCTCCTCGGCGTGAAGGCCCCGCGCGTGGCGGTCGAGGTGAACGAGACCGTCGTCACCCGGGACCGCCACGGGGAGCACGTGCTCCACGGCGGCGACGCGGTGGAGATCGTGGCCTTCGTCGGAGGAGGGTAGCGGTGGAGACGCGCGCGGCGGACACCTGGTCGATCGGCAAGCACGCCTTCACGAGCCGGCTGCTCGTGGGCACGGGGAAGTACAAGGACTTCCCCACCATGGCGCGGGCGCTCGTCGCCTCGGGCGCCGAGGTGGTCACGGTGGCGGTGCGCCGGCTCGACCTCTCGAAGCAGGGCGAGGAGTCGCTCCTCGGCTGGATCCCGAAGGGCATGAAGCTGCTCCCCAACACCGCCGCCTGCTTCACCGCCGACGAGGCGGTGCGCACCGCGCGGCTGGGGCGCGAGCTCGACATGGGCGACCTCGTGAAGCTCGAGGTCATCGGCGACCGGCGCACGCTCTTCCCGGACGTGGAGGGGCTCGTCGAGGCGTCGCGGATCCTCGTGAAGGAGGGCTTCACGGTCCTCCCCTACACGAACGACGATCCGGTGACGGCGCGAAAGCTCGAGGACGTGGGATGCGCGGCGGTGATGCCGCTCGGCGCGCCCATCGGCTCGGGCCTGGGGATCCGCAACCCCTACAACCTCAAGATCATCATGGAGACCGTGAAGGTCCCCGTGCTCGTCGACGCCGGCGTCGGCACGGCGAGCGACGCGGCGCTGGCGCTCGAGCTCGGCGCGGTGGCGGTGCTCATGAACACGGCCATCGCCGAGGCGGGCGACCCGGTCCTCATGGCCGAGGCCATGCGCGAGGGGGTCTCGGCGGGGCGGAAGGCCTTCCTGGCGGGGCGCATGCCCATGCGCCTCCACGCCGCCGCGTCGAGCCCGATGACCGGGCTCGTCGGCTCGCCACGGTAGCGGCGCGCCCGGATCGGCCGCGCGCCTGGCGCTCGCCGCGCTAGCCGCGGAACGGCGCGATCGGCTCGAACCGATCGGCCACGAACCGGAAGACGCGGGAGGGCCGGCCCCAGTTGCCGGCCGCGAAGCCCTGGCAGATACGGTCGTACGCGGCCGGGTGCTGGTGGGGCGCGAACTCCTCGACCGTGCCCTGCATGGCCCAGCCCTCGAACGTGTCGAGGTCGACGATGATCCGGGTCTCCTGCCGGTTCACCTTGAGGTTCATGTAGGTCTTGAGCGCGAGCCCGTCGCCGTGGAAGAGCTGGAGGCGGTCGAGCTTGATCTCGTGGTGGAAGACGAAGCGCGGCGAGATGTTGGCGGTCTCGCCGAGGCCCACGAAGGCGAACTTCACGCTCCCCACCGTCTGCTCGACCTCCTCGTAGGGAATCTGCTCGAAGAACTTCATGGTGTAGGGGCTGTGGTGGACCGTGTAGATCTGGCGCCCCTCCACGACGAGGTCGTCGCCGTCCGCCTGGTAGACGTGGGCCTCCGACCCGGCGCCGGCGAGCGGCCCCGACTTGATCTGGTAGCCCTGGTACTGCTCGAGCTTGTCGACGTGGACGCTGATGCACTCCCCGCGGGCCAGCGGCCGCGGGAGCCGGCCCCGCAGGTGGACCCGCATCTCCGAGGCCGACGCGCCCGGCTCGAGCCGCTTCACCGGCAGGACGGCCACGGCGGCGTGCGTGCCGGGATGGCTCGTCGTCGCCATGAACGAGAGGACCTTGTCGAACTTGACGGTCGGGAAGTGGGGAGCCTGCCGCGTCCGCTGGGTCTCGAGAAAATCCAGGAGCGTGCGCACGTCGCTGTTCAAGGAGGTCACCTCTCGGGCATTCTCTGGACGGAAGCCGCCGAAATATGCCCCCGCGCCATCCCCGTGTCTACCTCGTCACTGACCCTTCCGCCGGGCCCCACGTCGTCGCCCGGTCGGCGTCGGCGCTCGGCGCGCTCCCGCCGGGAGCCGCCGCCGTCCAGTTGCGCGATCGGGGCGCCTCGGGGCGGGACCTCCTCGCGCTCGCGCTGGCGCTGCGGGAGGTCACATCGGCGACCGGACAGGTCCTCCTCGTGAACGACCGCATCGACGTGGCGATGGCCGCCGGCGCGGACGGCGTCCACCTGCCGTCCGCCGGCATCCCCCCCGGCGACGCCCGACGCCTGCTCGGCAGTACGGCCCTCGTCTCGGTCTCCTGCCACTCGCGGGACGACGTCGCCCGGGCGCTCGCCGGGGGCGCCGATTTCGCCACCTTCGGCCCGGTGTACGACACGCCCTCCAAGCGCGGGTATGGCCCTCCGGTGGGGCTCGAGCGGCTCCGGGAGGCGGCGGCGCTGGGGTTGCCGCTCGTCGGGCTCGGGGGCATCGATCCGGGGAACGCGCGGGCGGTGGTCGAGGCCGGCGCGGCCGGTGTCGCGGCCATCCGGGCCTGGCTCGACGCAGCGGACCCCGGAGAGGCGGCGCGGCGGACCCTCGATGCGGTGGAAGGGACGGAACGGTGACGGAGATGGCACACGGACACGGACACGGACGCCACGGCGGGAAGGATCACGCGCATCACGGCCACGGCCACGGCCACGGCCACGGGGACGGGGACGGGGACGGGGACGGGAAGGACCACTCCCACGGTCCGTACGACCGCCACCGGAATCCCGCCGACTTCGAGCGCTACCGGGCGCGTCTCGAGGATCCCGATCGCGAGGCCTGGCAGAAGCCGGACGCGCTCGTCGCGGCGCTCGGGCTCCGTCCCGGAGACGTGGCCTGCGACGTGGGCGCGGGGACCGGCTACCTGGCGCTCCGGCTGGCGCGGGCCGTCGGGTCCGGCGGTGCGGTCTACGCCATCGACGTGGAGCCGCGGATGATCGAGGCGCTCTCCGCCCGCGTCCGCGAGACCGGGATCGGGAACGTGCACCCCATCCTCGCGAGGCCGGGACGCCTGGCCCTGCCCCCGCGGCGGTGCCAGGTCATCCTGGTGGTGAACACGTTCCACCACTTCGCGGACGGGCCGGGGTACCTGCGGCGCCTCGCCGGGAGGGTCGCCCCCGGAGGGCGAATCGTCGTGGTCGACTTCCACCGGAGGGAGCTGCCGGTGGGGCCGCCCCCCGGGCACAAGCTCGCCCGGGAGGAGGTCGTGGCCGCGGCGCGGCGCGCCGGGTTGGAG
>JBAVCR010000571.1:0-14542 GCA_049586815.1 Anaeromyxobacteraceae bacterium | reverse complement strand
GAAGGCCTCGGCGATGCCCAGCCCGATGCCGCTCGAGCCGCCGGCCACGAGCGCGCGGCGCCCGGGCAGGTCGAGGTACCGCGCCACCGTCTTCATCGGGCTCCCCTTCCCTTCCGCCTGCGAGCCGGGCGCGGCGAGGTCCACCGCGCCCCCTGCACCACGTCCTTCACCTGCGCGAAGCTCGAGACGGCGAGCGGCCAGCGCTCGTGCCCCTCCTCGGCGACGTGGCGGGCGGTCACGGCGCGGGCGGAGATGACGGCGAGCCGCTCGCGGTACTCGGCGGAGATGTACGTCCCGTACTCGGCCCAGACCCCGACCGCGCCGCAGGCGCGCGCCACCGGCATGTCCTTCTTCACGTTGTCGCCGACGTAGACCACCTCGGGCCCGGAAAGCCCGAAGTCCTCGAGGACGCGGCGCAGGCCGGCCGGGCTCGGCTTCTCCGCCTCGCGGGGCAGCTCCCGGGCGTTCGTGCGGGAGCGGTAGTGGCCGGCCAGCTCGCGCCTGCGGATCTCGGGGTCGACGTTCTTCGGCAGCTCGTACCCGGGCAGCGTGTAGAGGGCGTCGAAGTGGCCGTCGAGCCCGAGCCACTTGAGTCGGAGCTCGGCGGCGTTGCGGGGCGCGTCGGTGAGCCCCACGAGGAGCAGCTTCTCCTCCCGGATCCAGGCGAGCGTCTCCTCCACGCCCGGGTAGGGGCGGAGCCACCGCTCCCGCGCCGCCTTGAAGGCGCGCCGGGCCGGATCGACCACGAGCTTGTTGAAGGAGTCGAAGTCCCGCTCGTAGGGCTGGAAGATGTCCGACTCCTGGATGGCGAACGGGTACTCGTTCGACCCGTAGCGCGTGTAGACCTCCTTCAGCGACTGCACGATGCGCACCCGGGGGAGCCCGGTGGTGGCGACGAGCGAGTCGACCATCGCCTCCAGGCTCGGGACGATGTAGTCGACCCAGGGGTAGAGGGTGTTGTCGAGGTCGGTGACGACGGCGCGGGTCCGGGGCACGGGGCGCATGGTAGCCACGGCGACCTTCCCGCGCTAGGTACTCCCCATGCGCTTCGACCGGCACGTCTTCGTCTGCGAGAACCGTCGCCCCGATGGCCACCCCCGCGGCTGCTGCGCGGCGGCCGGTGGCGCCGCGGTGAAGGAGGCCCTGAAGGCGGCGCTGAAGGCTCGCGGGCTCCAGGCCCGCATCCGCGCCAACTCGGCGGGTTGCCTCGACGCCTGCGAGCAGGGACCGGCCATGGTGGTCTATCCCGAGGGGGTCTGGTACGGACACGTCACGCCGGCCGACGTCCCGGAGATCGTGGAGAAGCACCTCGTGGGCGGGGAGCCGGTGGAGCGGCTCGTGCTGCACGACCTGGGACCGAAGCCCTTCTAGGCGCTAGTTGAGCAGCGAGGTGCGCCCGCCCAGCTCGCGGAGCAGCGCCTTCACCTCTTCCACGTCGGAGGCGCGCGGATTGCCCTCCACGTACGCGGCGAGGTCGCGCGCCGCGGCGGCGGTGCCTCCCAGCCGGGCCGACACGAGGCCGCGGTCACGCCGCTCCTCGAGGTCGCCCGGGGTGAGCTGCAGCAGCCGGTCCACCACCCAGAGGGTGCGCACGTCGTCGCCACGCTCCACGTAGATGCGCTTCAGGTTGTGGAGGAGGCGCGTCAGGATGTGGCGGGAGTCGACCGGGTCGAGGAGCGACTGGTCGAACGGGCGCCCGTGCAGCACGGCGCGGAAGCGGGCCGTGCACTCCTCGCTCCCGAGAAGCTCCCAGCCGTTGAAGGCGTCGATGAAGATCTCGCTCGGGAGCCCCGGCTGGACCGGGCACTTCACGAGGAAGTGGCCCGGGAAGCCCACGCCCTGCAGGTGGACCCCGAGGCGGCGCGCCACCTCGATGGTGACGATGGAGAGGGAGATGGGGATCCCGAGCTTCCGCTCCATCACCTCGTTCAGGAACGAGTTGCGTGGATCGTAGTACTCCCGGTCGTTGCCGGCGAATCCCTCGGCGCGGAGCACGCTGCGCATGGTCTGCAGCACCCGGAGCGGCGGGCGCAGGTCGCCCACCTGGCGGCCGACCTCGGCGGCGAGCGCATCGAGCCGGGCCAGCGTGGGGCGGGCGTCGAGCCCCGGATACTCCTCGGCCGCGATGGCGAGCGCCGCCTCGTCGAGCGGGAAGGAATCCCGCTCGATGAGCGCCGCGAACCGCGCGCCGGCCGTCGTCTCCGCTTCCGTCATCCGATCACCCGGGCCGCGACGTCCTCGTGGTACCTGCGCTCCTGGCTGGCGAGCGCCTGGACCTGGGCGGCCACCCCGGCCGGCGCCCCCGCGCCGGGCTTCTCGGAGAGATCCTTGAACGACTTCGCGAGCAGAGTCCAGCCGGCGGCGATCTCCCGCATCCGGGAGGGCAGCCCGAGACCCGCGACGGCGGGGTGGTGCGGGGCCGCCTCGTCGAGGAACCGGGCGTAGAGGAGGCGGAAGTTCCCTCCCCCGGTGCCGCGCTTCTCGATGCACTGGTACGCGAAGCGGAAGCACCAGGCGCGGTCGGCCTCGTCGCGGGCCAGCTCGTGCCACCGCGGCACGTCGGCGGCGAAGCGGTCCAGCGCGGAGATGCCGGTGTAGCCGTCCTGGCCGAGGAGCAGGTGGCGCGCCTGGCGGCGGAGCGCGTCGCCCACGCAGTCCCGCCAGCGGACCGGCGCGCGCGGGGCGTCGATCTCGAGCCAGAGCCGCCCCGTGAAGCCGAGCGGCTGCCCGTCGGAGGCCCGGGCCCGCTCCAGGGCGTCGAGCGGGACCTCCTGCAAGGCCTCCCGCTCGGTGTCGGCGAGGAGGGCGATTCCCCTCGCCTCGTCGTGGCCGGCGAGGACGACCCGGTGGCCGTTGAACGGCGAGGAGGTGTTCCAGTACGGGAGGAAGCGCAGGTCGGTGGAGAGGATGGGGGCGATGCCCCGATCGAGCGCGGCGCGGACACCGGCCCAGGCCGGGGCGGCCTCCTTCTCGGTCCGCACGGCCACCGGCGCGCCCAGCACCTCGCAGGCGGTCACCTCGAGGGGCCACTGCCGCCCGATGAGGAGGCGCGTGGGCGAGAGGATGGGCGAGTCGAGGTAGTAGAAGCCGAGCCCCGCCCCCAGTCCGAAGGCCATGGCCTCGGTGAGGTCGAGTCCGCGCACGCGCAGTGCGTCGGCGAGAGCCGTCGAGCCGCAGTGCACGCCGGGGCGGTGCTGGAAGCCATGGAGGACCACCAGGGGAGTCTAGGGTCCGCGGGAAGCGCCCGCCAACCGGCGGTTTCCGGTCGATTCGGAAGTCGCTCCGCGGGCGTTGACATCGACGCCCTCCGCGTCTAGTCTCCCCGCCCTGCCATTCCCCAGTAGCTCAGTTGGCAGAGCGGGTGACTGTTAATCACCATGTCCGTGGTTCAAGTCCACGCTGGGGAGCCATCACAGCGCCGCCTTCAGGCGGCGCAACGATCGAAGACGGCCCCGGAGGGAGACTTCCGGGGCCGTTGCCTTTCCGGGCTCGAGGCTCGCCTCCCGCTGCCGCCTACCTACGCCTTCGCACCGGTCCTCCTGGCGAGCACGACGTGCGTCGCCTTCTCGGTGGCCATGTTTTCGACGACCTCGTACCCCAGCTTCACCAGGTCGATGCCGGCGAAGAGGGGCTCCCCCGTCCCGAGGAGGACCGGCGAGATGGCGAGGTGCAACTCGTCCAGGAGCCCGGCGACGAGGTACTCGCGGATGGTCGCCGCTCCGCCGCCGACGCGGACGTCCTTGCCTGAGGCGGCCTCCGTGGCGCGAGCGAGGGCGGCGTGGATCCCCTCGGTCACGAAGTGGAACGTCGTGCCCCCCTCCATCGGGAGCGGCGGGCGGGCGTGGTGCGTGAGGACGAATACCTGCGTGTGGTAGGGCGGGTTCGGGCCCCACCAGCCTTTCCAGCCGTCTTCGGCCCAAGGTCCCCGGCTCGGCGCGAACATGTTGCGTCCCATGATCCACGCGCCGACGTTCGCGAAGCTCCGCGCGGCGTAGGCGTCGTCGACCCCGTCGCTTCCGCCCTCCGTGCCGAACATCTTGCGGAACGTCCGGGTGCCGAACGCCCATCCGTGCAGCTTCAGGCCACCGACACCCTGGGGGTTCTCGAGACTCTGGCCGGGCCCCGCACCGAAGCCGTCGAGCGAGATCGAATAGGCGGCGACGCGCAACCTGGACATGGTTCGCGGTTGATAATCTCGACGCGGATGGCTGGCACTCCCGTCCGGGTAGGGGTCCTGAAGGTACGCCAAGGGAGCCCTCTTGCTCACCCCTTGGATCAGGACCATCAGGCCCGACGTGACGGGGGGCTCCGTGCGTAGTACGGCTGTCCCGAACCACCACCGGGAGTCCCCTTGAAGCGAGTGCTCCTCATCCTGTGCATGGGAACCGTGGGGTGCGCCGGCGTCCCGCGAGCCCCGGTGCCCCCGCCGAAGGGGTCCATCGGCGGCTACTCGGCCACGGACTGCGTCGAGATCGTGCACGTCCGCCCCACCCCGCCGGACGTGGCCGCGCGGCTCCTGCCGGACGGTTACCGCCTCGCGCTCGGACCGGACGGACAGGCGCAGGTGATCTTCGCGCTCTACGGCTGCCCCGCGTTCGCCATCGACGGGCGACCGGCGCCCGGGGGCGTCGTCGCGGAGCACGCGGTCCGGATCGACGCGCCCGACGGCAGCCCGGGCCGCCATGCGTATCTCCTTCACCTCGTCACGTCGGTCCTGCCCCTCGCGGCGGCACTCGCGCCGCTTTCCGACGGCATCGAGCTCGCCCGGGATGCGTCCCTGGAGGTCGGCCACGGGTCTCCCGGAGAGAAGACCGTGGTGCGTGGACGCATCCGCGGGGACCGCTTCGAGGCCGGGTGGGTGGGTGATCCGGTCGTGGAACCCCGCGACGGCCCGGTGGATCCGGACGCCAAGGGAGTCACGTTCTGGCTCCAGACCGACGCCGGGCGCGTCCAGCTCGACTACTCGAGCCGGATGCGCCCGCGAAGCACGGGAACCGTCACCGTGGTCTCCGGCGGCGTCGAGACGAGCGGCCAGGGCGCCTATCTCAGGTTCGACCCCACCGTGCGCGTCGTGCGGTGAGGCCGTCGCTCACCCGGGCACCCTCGGCAGCGGAACGACGAGCTCGCCGTCCCCTTCCGGGAAGTCGAGCAACACGGTCCCCTCGAGGCGCTCGTCGGCCCGGGCGAGCAGCGTCTCGCGCGGCGGATCGAGGTCGACGGGCCAGCCGAGTCGCTGGAGATCGTCCGCGAGCCCCACGACCGCCGCCGCCTCCAGCTCGACGAGGAGGTTGAGGCTCAGGTTGCTGAACATCTTGAAGTCCAGGATGTCGCCGTGCCGGGCTTGCACCGCGCTCTCGGCCCGGGAGGTTGCCGCCGTGCGCGCCTCGCGGGCCACGGTGCGGAGCCGGAAGCCGCGGCCGCGATGGACCGTCTGCCAGAGCTCGGGAAGCCCTTTCAGGTCAGGAAGCATGCGACGATCGGCGGCGCGGGCGCAGAAGGCCGAAGGATTCGAGGAGGTCGTACGGCAAGCCGGCCAGGAACGGCATCGCGACCACCCCCACGGCCGTGCTCGTGAACCCGGCGCGGTGGAGCGCCGACGACGACCGGATGACGCTCGTGGCAACGGCGCCCTCGCCCGACGCGAGGAGCAGCCGGTCCAGGGAGCCCATTCCGAAGGCGGTCCCGCTCTCAATGACCAGGTACCAGGCCCCGGCGCGCATCGCCGTGCTCCGCCGCGCGTCGATGTTCCCGGCCTGCCGGCTCCCATTCGTCGTCATCCGGCGAGCATCGACAATCCGGCTCCGGCTGTCACCCCTCTCCCGAAAGGGTCTCTCTCGATCGTGGGAGGCCGGTCGTCCCTCCGCGCAGGGCTCACCGCGAGACCTGGATGACCCCTCCGACCTGCACCGGGTCTTGGATGGCCCGTTTTCCACCCGGACGGCCCTCGACCTCGTTCAGTAGTCGGGCAGGTCGATGGCGTCGCGGATCTCGCGGCCGACGGCAAGGTCGGCCACGAACGGGATGCTCATGAGCCTCATCACCTGGTTCCGAAACATGATGCCGAGGCGGGATCGTGGCGCGCGAAGGCCGCGACGTGGTCTCCCCCCGCCCGCTTCAGCTCGCCGGCGAGGACGTACCCCGCGATCATCGCCAGTGCCGACCCTTGCCCGCCGAGAAGGGAGACACAGAAGGCCGAGTCGCCGACCAGCGCGACCCGCCCGCGGGTCCATCGCTCCATCCGGATCTGGCTCACCCGGTCGACGTACAGGTCCTCGGCACGTTCGAGCGCCTCGAGGATCTTCGGGCACTCCCATCCCGCGCCCGAGAACCGGTCCCTCAGGAGGGCGCGCTGCGCCGGGAGGTCCTGGGGGACGTCCGGGCTCGGGTCCGCGAAGATGAGAAGGAACATCGTGCGATCGTCACGCATCGAGAAGCGGCTGATCTGCCGCCCGAGCTCGGTGTGCATGACGTAGACGAGCTCTTCCCTGGGTCGGTAGCCGGGAACCGTGAACGCAGCGACCTTCATCCCCAGGTGCCGCCGAAGCCAGTACGCAAGGCAGGGGCCGGCGATCCCGGCCCCGGAGATGAGGACCTGCATGCGCGCCTGACCGTCCTGGATTCTCTACGCGCAGGGACTTGGATCTCTTCCCTGCCCTGCGCCTCGGCGGGCGTCGTCAGCGCCCTCCAGCGGCCCCCGGGGTACCGAGCAGCTCGTCCAGCTGGTCGAAGGTCTCTCCCGCCCCGCTCGTGCTGCCGGAGGCGATGGCGGCATCGAGCGCGTCCCTGGAGGGATGACGGTCGGTCATCACCACCGCGGTCCTGCCGTCCCGCTCCTCGAAGGTGACCGTGGTGACGGGCCCGTTCTCCCCGCCCTCCTCGTTCGTCCACTGGAGACGGGAGCGCGGCACCACCTCGACGTACGTGCCGAAGAACGCCATCGAGTCGGATTCGCCGACGCGGAACACGAGGCGGTACTTCCCCCCGACGCGGGCATCCATCTCGCAGGAGAGCAGGTTGAGCCCGAACGACTTCGGGACCCACCACCGCGTGAAGAGCTCGGGGCGGGTCCAGGCGTCGAAGACCCGCTGCGCCGGGTGGTCGAAGGTCCGGGTGAGGACGAGCTCGCGGTCGCCCTTTCGTTCCACGGTCGTGGGGTTCTTCATGGCGTGTGCTCACTTTCCGGTCTTGCGACCATTGGCCTTCTCCTTGCGGACCATCTCCTCGAGGACGTCGTCCAGCGCGTCGAAGCGTGCGGCCCAGAGACGGCGGTGCCCCTCGAGCCAGGCCGTCTCCTCCTCCAGGCTGCGAGGCCCGAGCCTGCAGGTCCGCACCCGCCCGACCTTCTCGGTGGTGACGAGGCCGGCCTGCTCCAGGACCCCCACGTGCTTCTTCATCCCGGTGAGCGTCATCCGGAACTTCGCGGCGAGGTCGGAGATCGAGGCGTCGGCACACCCGAGTTGCGCCAGCACGCCGCGCCTGGTCGCGTCGGAGAGCGCGGCGAACGAGGCGTCGAGGTGGGCGTTGGAATACTGAACCATGTGGTTCAGTGTAATGGGCCGGCGGGCTCCGCGCAACTGCCAGGTGCTATCTTGCGTCCGCCACCGCCGGCAGGCCACCATGGACAAGAACGCCCGGGTCTTTGCGATGTCCTTCGCGAGCGTCTACCCGCTCTACGTGCAGAAAGCGGAGCGGAAGGGGCGCACGAAGGCCGAGATCGACCAGGTCATCGCCTGGCTCACCGGCCACGACGCGAAGGGGCTCCGTCGCGCCATCGAGGCCAGGGTCGACTTCCGGACGTTCTTCACCGAGGCGCCCCGGATGAACCCGGATGCGGCGCTGATCAAGGGGCTCGTGTGCGGCGTGCGGGTCGAGGAAGTCGCCGACCCGCTCCTGCAGAAGATCCGCTGGCTCGACAAGCTCGTCGACGAGCTCGCCCGCGGGAAGAGGATGGAGAGCATCCTGCGCCAGCGGCCGTCCGGGGAGCCGATCCCTAGGGCGAAGGGCGCCGCGCCGCGTACCGGAGCTGCACCATCCCGCTCCCGAACACCCGGCTCGACACGAGGTCGAGCCAGCGCTCCGGCCCGGCGTCATCGAAGAGGCGGATCCCGCGTCCGATGACCACGGGCAGGATGGACACGGTGAGCTCGTCGAGGAGCCCCACCGCGAGGAACTGGCTCACGACGCGGCCGCCGTCCACGTAGACCCGGCGGAATCCCTGGTCGCCGAGGGCCGCGAGAATCCCCGCCGGCGCTCCGTCGACGAACCGCTCCCCGTGGCTCCCCTGGGCGGGCCTCCGGGTGAGGACGAAGAGCGGCTTGTCCCCGTACGGCCACATCGGGAAGCGGGACACGACCTCCCAGGTGCGCCGCCCGACGAGGAGCGCGTCCACCGAGGCGAAGAATTCGCCGAAGCCGTTGTCCTCGACCGGCACGCCTCCGCGCTCGAGCCAGTCGAGCTCGTCGTCCGGACCGGCGATGAAGCCGTCGAGGCTCGTGCCGAGGAACGCGAGGCTGCGCGGACGGGCCATGCGAGGATCCTAGCCAGCCAGGGTGGGCCCCGCCCTTCGAGGAGGAGGTCGACCCCTTCATCGCGGCCACGCCCTGCCCTAAGCTCGCCTCCTTCCCGTTCGGGCTCGCCCCGGAGGTTCGCATGGTCCCACCCATCCGCCTGGCGCTCGTCACCGGCACGAGCACCGGCATCGGAGCCGCCACGGCCGCGGCTCTCGTAGCCCGGGGCTGGTCCGTGATCGGCGTGGCGCGCCGGCCGACCCCCGTCGATCACGGCGCGTACCGCCACGTGGCGCTCGACCTCGCCGACCTCGCCGCGGTCGAGGCCTTCCTTGCACGGCTCGCCGAGGACCCGCTCGTCGCCGGCGCGGCGCGCCTCGGGCTCGTGAACAACGCGGCGCAGCTCGGGCCGATGCGCCCCCTCACCCGCCTCACCGCCGCCGACCTGTCCCGCGCCAGCGCCGTGAACGCCATCGCCCCCCTCTTGCTCGCGGGGGCGATGGCCCGCCTCGCCGGATTCCGACCGCTCCGCATCGTGAACGTCTCGTCGGGGGCGGCGACGAGCGCCCGCGCCGGCCGGGCCGCCTACTCCTCGACCAAGGCCCAGCTGCGGCTCGGGGGCATGGCGCTCGCCGCCGAGGCGGTGGCCGGTGTCGGCGGCGTCACTCCCGACCTGGCGGTCGTGAGCTACGAGCCCGGCATGGTCGACACGGCCATGCAGGCGGAGAACCGGCAGGCGAACCCCGAGGATCTCCCCGACGCGGCCCTGTTCGCCGCCCTCCACGCCGAGGGTCGGCTCGTGCCGCCCGAGCGTCCGGCCGCGGAGATCGCCGGGCTGCTCGACCGGGACGATCTGCCGCACTTTTCCGAGCTCCGCTTCCAGGCCTGACGACGCCGGGTTCCGGGTGACGGAGGCGAGACCGAGCCCCGTCCCGTGCTCCCCCTTCGTCGTGAAGTAGGGCTCGAAGAGGTGCCGCTTCACCTCGTCGCTCATCCCCTCCCCGGTGTCCACGACGTCGAGCACGGCGCCGCCTTCCGCCTGGCGCAGGCGGATCGTCGACACCTCGCCGGAACGCGCCGGCCCGAACACCCGCAGCTGGGCGACGGAACTCGCCGCCTCGTCGGCGGCCTCGCTCAGGTCGGCCAGGATCTGGGCGGTCTCCTCCGGATTCGGCTTCCTTTCCAGCTCCTGGGCCTTCCGATAGGCCACCTCGCGCCGGGTGGCCTCCGCCTGCTCCTGCGCCAGCCGGTCCACCGAGCGTGCGTTCTGGAGGGCGAGCGCCTCCGCCTGGCGCGGCAGGTACGCAGGCGCCCGCGACGAGGATCCCACACCTCCAGCCCACGAGGATCGTCGCGATCACGGTCGCGGCGGCGAAGGCCGTGTACGAGTTCGGGGTCAGTCCGTGCACGGCGAGGTTGAGGAGCCCGGCCCCGGCCACCGCGAAGAGCAGCCAGACGCCCCGGAGCCGGTACCAGGCCCCGGGGAGCAGGGACGACCAGCCGATGGTGCCCCTGGTAGAGCCACCACGACGCGGTGACGATCAGGACACCTGCCACCGCTCGCAGGAGCGCGTCGACCACGCTCCGGTCGTCGCCCCTCCCTCCATGGCCCGATGGTAGGCATCGGACCCACCACCGATCCACCCCCCGTGCAGGGCGGGAGCCTTTGACCCACAGAGAACCCGCCGTGCGCCCCTCCCGGGACCGCCTCCGGTCCGCCCCCGATGACCGGGGGTCCTCCGTACGCCACGGATCTAGCGTGCTTTCATGACCCAGCGAACGTCTCTCGCGACCCTGGCGACCGCGGCCGTGCTCCTCGGCGGATGTGGCGGCACGAGCGGGTCCTCCCCCCCGACGGTGGTGGGGATGAGCGACGTCCATTTCGACCCGTTCTTCGACCCCGCTCTCGTCGCCCGGCTCGAGACGGCGCCGGAGAGCGAATGGGCCGCGATCTTCGAGGGCTCCGGCCACACCGGCCCGGGCCAGTTCGGCCACACGACGAACTACGTGCTCCTGCAGCGGTCGCTCCAGGCCATCCGGGCGCAGGCGCCGCGTCCGGCCTTCGTGGTCTTCGGCGGCGACCTCCTCGTCCAGCAGTTCCCGGCGCTGTACCACGCGTCGACCGGCAGCCGGGACGAGGCCGCCATGAGGGCCTTCGCGCTCAAGGCGACGACCTTCGTGGTGCACCAGATACGGGCCGCGCTCGGGGCGACGCCGGTCTACTTCACGCTCGGCAACTGGGACGACTACGCCGGGAGCTTCGGGCTCCAGCCGGACGACCCGTTCCTCGCCGACACGGCGGAGCTCTTCCTCGAGGGCCTCCTGCTGGGCACCGCCGATCGCGCCGCCTTCCAGGCCACCTACCGCGCGGGCGGCTACTACGCGGCCGTCGTACCGGGCACGAGCCTCACCGTGCTGGGCGTCAACACCGGATTCCTCGCGCCGCAGTCGACGGCGGGCGCGGATGCCATCGACCAGGAGCTCGACTGGCTCGACGCGACCCTCTCCGCCGTCGAGACGTCGGGGGGGCAGGCCTGGCTCGTCCTCCACGCGCCCCCGGGCGGCGACCTCCAGACCACCGGGGAGGACATCGACCCCCAGGGACACCTCACCCAGGCGACCATGATGTTGCAGCCGGAACCCCAGGAGCGACTGCTCGCGATCCTCGCCGCCCACCAGGGCGCGATCGCGGCGGCCTTCACCGGCCACACCCACATGGACGAGTACCGCATCGCGGTCGTGGCCATGCAGGGGCTCCCGGGCATCACCTCCGACATGGGCAACGCCCCCGCCTTCAAGACCTTCACGGTCTCCCCCGCCTGGGCGCTACGGGATTACGTCTCCTGGTCACTCGACCTCGCGACCCCGTCGGCGTCGTTCCAGCCCTACTACGACTTCTCGTCGACCTACGGGCTCCCGGCGCAACTGTGGCCGTCGCAGGCCGGGCTCTTCTTCGAGCTCCAGGCGTCCCCCGTCGCCCAGTCGGGCTACCGGGATCGCTACGGCTCCGGGCACGCCCCGGGGACGCCCATCACCGACCTCACCTGGCCGGCCTACGGGTGCGGCATCGCCTTCATGGGCGCCCAGGGGCTCGCGGAGTGCGTGAACGGGATGGCGCCCGGCGCTTCCCCGTGATCGGGACGGCGTGACGAAGTCGCCCGGGCGGGCCCGGCGCGGGGCGGTATACATCCCGCCGCATGCCCTCCGACCCCGCCCTCTCTCGCCTGGCCTCCCCGTCCTCCCTCCTCGTCGCGGCGGGGCGCGACCGCAGTCCCGGGGCGCCGCTCAACGTGCCCATCGTCCCCGCCTCCAACTTCGGCCTCGGCGGGCCCCGCGCCTACTCGCGGGACGACGGGACGCCGACCTGGGAGGCGCTGGAGGAGATCGTCGGCGCCCTCGAGGAAGGGCGCGCCGTCTCCTTCGCCTCCGGGATGGCCGGGATCTTCGCGGTCTTCGATCAGCTCCGCGCAGGATCGCGGATCGTCCTCCCGGAGGACTGCTACCAGGGCGCGGCGGCCCTCGCCGAGGCGGGCGTCGCGAAGGAGCTGTGGAGCCTCCGGCGGCTCGCCGTCGAGGACACCGACGGGTGGATCCGCGCCTGCGCCGACGCGGACCTCCTCTGGCTCGAGTCTCCCTCGAACCCCCTGCTCGGCGTCGCCGACCTGCGCACCATCTGCGCGGCGCCCCGGAAGCCGTCGGCCCTCCTGGCCGTCGACAACACCTTCGCGACGCCGCTCAACCAGCGCCCCCTCGACCTCGGCGCCGACCTGTCCTTCCAGTCGGCGACCAAGTTCATTGGCGGCCACTCCGACCTCCTCGCCGGGGTGGTGACGGTCCGTCGGGACGACCTCCATGTGGCCCTGCACCGCACCCGCGAGCTCACCGGGGCCACGCCCGGCGCGCTCGAGGCCTTCCTCGCCGTGCGCGGCGCGCGGACCATGGCGCTGCGCATCGAGCGGGCCCAGGCGAATGCCATGGTCCTCGCCGAGCGGCTCCACGCCCATCCGCGCGTCGCCCTCACCCGGTACCCGGGCCTCCGGAGCCATCCGAGCCACGACATCGCGCGCGCCCAGCTGAAGGGGTTCGGCACCATCGTCTCGTTCGACGTCCGGGGCGATGCCGCGGCAGCCGACGCGGTGTGCGCCCGGGTGAAGCTCATCCACCACGCCACCAGCCTCGGCGCGGTGGAATCGACGATGGAGCGGCGCGCCGCCATCCCCGGACAGGGACACCTGCCTCCTTCCCTGCTGCGGCTCAGCGTCGGGATCGAGGACGTCGAGGACCTCTGGACGGACCTGTCGGACGCGCTGCGCGGTTCCTAGCGATCGAACCGGGCGTACCAGGCGGCCCAGGCGCGGAGCAGCTCGACCGCGTGGGCCGGTTCCTGGAACCCGTGCGGCTCGCGGGGGAAGGCGAGGAACTCCACCTCGCAGCCCACGTCCCGGAGCGCCCGGTACAGGATCTGCCCCTGCGAGAAGGGCACCCGGTCGTCGGCCTGTCCGTGGACGATGAGCGTCGGCGTCCGGGCCTCGCGCAGGAAGCGCAGCGGGTTCGCCCGGTCGAACTGCTCGGGCTGCAGCCAGGGGTTCCCCTTGAACTCCCAGGCGGCGGCGATGCCGTGGTTGATGTCGGAGAGCGCGTACTGGGAGATGGTGTCCACGACCGCCGCGCCGGCCATGGCGGCGCGGTAACGGTTCGTGTGGCCGATGGTCCAGGCCGTGAGGTACCCGCCCCAGGACCAGCTGCCGTAGACGAGGCGGGCCGGGTCGACGCGCCCCGCGGCGACCAGGGAGTCCACCCCGCTCTCGATGTCCATGAACTCGACGTCGCCGAGCCGGCCGCGGTTCGCCGCGTAGAAGTCGAAGCCGTAGCCCGTGCTCCCGCGGTAGTTGGGGCGCAGGACCGCGTAGCCCTTCGCGGCGAAGAACCGGACCCAGCCGCTCCACCCGTCCTGGGACACGTCGTCCGGGCCTCCGTGGGGGAAGACCCAGAGCGGGAGCCGGGCTCCCTTCGCGGCCCCGGGTGGGAGCGTGAGGATGCCCTCGATGGCAACCCCCTCGCGGTTCTTCCAGGAGACGACCTCGGTCGTGACGGGTGGCCAGGTCGCCGCCTGGGGATTGAGCTGCGCGATCACCTTCGCGCGGCCGGACCCGACGTCGAGGACCGTCGGGTCGGCGGGCTCGAGCGGCGTGGACGAGGCGAAGGCGAGCCGCTTCCCTGCCCGGTCGGGGGCAAGCGCCCCCCGGACGACGCGCCCGGAGAAGCCCACGTCCTGCGCGGACGACCCGTCGCGCGCGAGCCGGAAGATCCGGGAGACGGTGCGGTCGGCGACGAGCGCGAGGAGCGACGACCCGTCCCCGCTCCAGGCGAAGCCCTGCAGCGTCGGGTCCAGCCGGGCCGCGGCGTTCCAGCGCCCCTTCCCGTCGACCTCCCGGACGACGAGCTGGTTCAGGAGCGACAGCGTCCCCACGGCGATGTCGTAGGCGACGTGCTTCCCGTCCGGCGACCAGCGGATCTGCCCGACGTGTCCGGGCTCGTTCTCCAGCCAGGCGACGGTCGCATCCCCTCCCGCGACCGGCGAGACGAGGGCGGGCCGGACCTGGGAGCCGGCCTCGTAGGGGTCGCTCGTGCCCGAGAGCAGCGCCGCGAAGCGCTTGCCGTCGGGCGACCAGTCGAAGGCGACGACGTTGACGCTCGGCTTCGTGATCGCGCGAGGCGGCCCACCGGCGAGGTCCACGACGTGGAGCCCGGTGGCTTGCCACTCCCGGTCCCAGCGGATCATCCCGCCGCTCGACCACCGGGCCTGCTTCTCGGCGTCCGTGAGGGGAAAGGCGGCCGTGAAGGCGATCGACCGTCCATCGGGGGAGAAGGCGAACGCCTGGGGGTCGAGCCCGCCCGTGTCGAGGACGCGGGCCTCGCCTCCGGCCGTCGGCAGGAGGTGGATCCGGGCCTTGCCGTCCTTCTTGCGGAGGAAGCCGAGCGTCGACCCGTCGGGCGACCACACCGGACCCGACGACGCCTCGGTGGCCCAGGTG
>JBAVCR010000570.1:0-2312 GCA_049586815.1 Anaeromyxobacteraceae bacterium | reverse complement strand
CCCCCCCCACCGGCAGGCCGCCGGCGAGGAAGGCGTAGAGCTCGGGAACGCTGGAGATGGGCCCCCACTCGGCGAGCCCGGCGTACCAGACCAGGCTCTCGGGGTGGATCTCGCTCGCGTCCCAGTGGCGCTGCACCACCTCGAGGGAGATGGGACCGACCGGCTGGTCGTCGATGGCCACCCACCACTCGGCCGCGTGGATCCCGCCGGCGCCGGGCGCCGCGACGCCTTCCGCCTCGGCCTTCCGGACGTGGGTCACGTGGCCGCACTTCTTGCAGCGCACCTTCACGCCGCCCGGCCCGACCTTGTCGTCGGAGATCATGTACTTCGCGTTGCAGCCTTCACAGGCAAACCGCATGGACCGCCTCCGTCACCGCGCCGCCACCGAGAGCCCGAGGGCCTCCCGGAGCACCGCCCAGTCCTCCGACAGGCAGAACTGCACGAGATCCTTCACCTTCACGTCGTCGAGCAGCTTCGATACCTGCGCTTTTTCCTCCAGGACGAGCCGGCGCGCAACCTGGAGATCCCCGGCCAGAAGGGCTCCAGCCCGATTGGAGGTCAGCTCCACCGCGTCCATGTAGGCCCGGACCTCGCCCGGACGGGGCGCGGCAGCGTACTCCTCGGCCATCCGGGTGAGCGCCGGCAGCTTCCCGCGCTCGCGCAGCGCCCGCTCGATGGGTCCGCGCACCTTCTGGACCGCCTTCATGTCGGCGGTGGGGACGAAGGTCGGCACCCCGACGGAGACGGCGGCCTGGAAGACGGCCTGGAGCTGGTCGTGGGGCATGAGCCGCGCCAGGCGGAGCTCGGGCCGGTAGTACGACACCGCGCGGGCGGCGACGAACCAGAGCTCCCGGCGCGGGCGGTCGGGCGAGGTCTCGTCACCGGCCACGAGCGAGGGCGGATCGGTGTTGGCGAAGCCGAGCCGCATGGGGCTGCCCGCCACCCGGAAGAGGCGCACGCCGTCGATCCCGAGCGCGCGGGCCGCGTACTTGATGCCGTTCGCGAGGGTGAGTCCGGAGGAGGCGAGGTCCACCTCGTCCTTCTGGGGATTGAGTCCCAGGTCCTTCGCCGACTGCACGAAGAGCGCCCCCGCGTCCCGGGCCAGCAAGGTCAGGATGCCCGGCACCGGTCCGCTCCGCAGCCTGTCGTGGAGCAGCCGCTGCCAGAGCACGTCGTCGAGGGAGCGGGTGGCGAACTCGCGGGAGAGGCGCCGGAGCCGGTCCACCGTCTCCAGCTCCTCGGCGTTCGCCGTGCGGAGCAGGTGGGCGAGGACGTCGGCCGCCGCGTAGGCGCGGTCGAGGTCCTTCCGGGCGAGGAGCACCTGCAGCATCCGCGACACCACCTTCGACGGGTCCTTCTGGCGGAGCGCCACCCTGCGGAGCCCGTCCGCCGCCGCCTCCTCCTGGCCGGGAACCGCCGAGGCGAGCTCCGCCCAGGACTGGAGCGCCTCCAGGTCGTCCGGGCTCGCCTTCACCACCTGCTCGTAGGCCACGCGCGCCGCGCCCACGTCGCCGAGGGCCTTCTGCTGCAGCGCCCCGAGCTCCTTCCAGAGGGCGACCCGCGCCTTGTCGCTGTCGCCGCCGGGTGGCAGCCGCTCGATCATCCGCTCGATGGCCTTCGCGAGGTCGCGCCAGCGCCGCTTCGCCGCGAGGGTCTGCTCGAGCGCGGCGAAGGCCTTCACGAGGCGGGGATCGGCGTCGAGCGCGCGGTCGAGGTGGTGGAGCGCCAGATCCTCGTCTCCCACCCGGTCGCGCAGGATCTCGGCCAGCTCCAGGTGCAGCTTCGCCGCGCCGACGTGATCGGCCTGGACTTCCGGCATCTTGAGGAGACGGTCGAGGAGCCCCGCGGCGCGCGACCAGTCGCCGCGGGCCTGCAGCGTGCGGGCCATGCCCCGGAGCGACGGCACGTGCTCGGGGTCGGCCTCGAGCGCCTTCTCGAAGTTCTCCGCGGCCCGCTCGCTCCACCCCTGCCGTTCCAGGATCTGCCCCACCCACCCGCAGGTGACGGCCAGCTCGGCGGGCGAGAGCGCGTCGCGGTGGTGGGCCAGGATCGCCTCCAGCACCGGCAGCGCCTCGGCCCAGGCGCCGCGGCGGACCAGGATGGCGCCCAGCCCCTTCAGCGCGAGGAGCGAGGTGGAGTCGATGGCCCGGGCCCGGCGGTAGGCGTCGAGCGCCCCCTCGGCGTCCCCCAGGTGCTCGCGCGCACGCCCGAGGCGGCACAGCTGCCGGTGGAGCTCGCGCGGATCGGCGTCGGTGATCCGGTCGACCGCCGCGCCGAGGAGCCGGGCCACGCCCGCCACGTCCCCCTTCGCC
>JBAVCR010000569.1:0-2086 GCA_049586815.1 Anaeromyxobacteraceae bacterium | reverse complement strand
CGCGAACCCGGCTCGGCGGGCGGGAAGCCTGGGTGGCGGCGGAGCGCGTCGGCGCCTGGAACGCGCTCCGGGCCGAGCCGGGGCTCGAGACCGGCCCCCTCGATCCCCCGCTCGCGCCCCTGCCGTCGGAGGACCTGCCTCGGTCTCCCGACGAGGCTGCGGCACGGGCCCTGCGCGGCTGGATGGCGCGGCTCGGCCCGGTGACCGCTGCCGGGCTCTCGGAGCGGCTCGGGCTCCCGCTCCCGCTCACCGTGGCGTCGCTCCACCGCCTCGAGGCCGAGGGGCAGGTGCTGCGCGGCTCGTTCCTCCCCGGCGGGGAGCCGGGCGACGACTGGTGCGATCGCGCGCTCCTCGCCCGCATCCACCGGCTCACGCTGGGCCGGCTGCGGCGCGAGATCGAGCCGGTGAGCGGCGCCGACCTGGTGCGGTTCCTCCTCCGCTGGCAGCACGCGGCTCCCGGCGCGCGCCTCCACGGGACCCGCGGCCTCTCCGAGGTCCTGGGCCAGCTGCAGGGGTTCCACGCGGCCGCCGGCGCCTGGGAGCGCGAGATCCTGCCGGCCCGCGTGGCCGGCTACGAGCCCGGGATGCTCGACGCGCTCTGCCTGTCGGGCGAGGTGGCCTGGGGGAGGCTCGCGGTCGCGCCCGGGCCGGGCGACCTGCCCCGGCGTCGCGCCGCGCCGACGCGCCACGCGCCGGTGACGCTCGCGCTCCGCGGCGACCTGCCCTGGCTCCTCGCCGCGTCCGCTGCCGAGCCCCCGCCGCTCGGCGCCTCGGCCCGGAAGCTCGTGGAGCTGCTCGGCCGCTGCGGCGCCTGCTTCCTGCCCGACCTCGCCGCCATGACCGGACGGCTCCCGGGCGAGGTGGAGGGGGCGCTCTGGGAGCTCGTCTCGGCGGGGCTCGTCACCTGCGACGGCTTCGCGGGTCTCCGCGCGCTCCTCGATCCGCCGCCGCGCCACCGCCCGCGCCGTCCGGGGCAGGGCGGGGGGCGCTGGGCGCTCCTTCGCCCACCGCTCCCGGAGGGAGCCGTCGCGCCCTCCCCGATCGAGCCGGTGGCCCGGCAGCTCCTCTCCCGCTGGGGCGTCGTGTTCCGCGACGTGCTCGCCCGGGAGCCCATCGCGCCGCCGTGGCGGGAGCTCCTGCCGCTCTACCGTGCGCTCGAGGCCCGCGGCGAGCTCCGCGGCGGACGCTTCGTGGCCGGCCTCGCGGGCGAGCAGTTCGCGCTGCCCGAGGCGGTGGAGCTGCTGCGGGCGGTCCGCCGCGCCCCACCCGGGGGCCAGCGGGTCGAGCTCTCGGGGGCGGACCCCCTGAACCTCGTCGGCGGCATCCTCCCCGGCGCGAAGGTGCCGGCGACCCTGGGAGCGCGCGTGGCCTACCTGGACGGTGCGCCGGTCGCCCCCTACCCGGCCACCGACGCCACCGGGCGGTAGCGGCGGGCCAGCACGACGAAGGCCACCGACGCGACCAGCATGAGCGCCGCGAAGAAGAGGAAGTAGGCCGCGCCGTGGAAGCGGTTCCACTGCGAGACCACGGCGGCGATGAAGTTGCCCGCCGCGGAGGTGAGCAGCCAGAAGCTCATCACCGTGCTCTTCATGGTCTTCGGGGCCTGGGTGAAGGCGAACTCGAGGCCGGTCACCGAGACCATCACCTCACCCACGGTGAGGACCAGGATGGGGATGACCTGCCAGAAGACGTGCGGGCGGGCGCCGCCGTCGATGACCGCCTGGATGCCGGCCATGATGACGAAGGAGAGCATGGTGAGGAACATGCCGATGCTCATCCGGCCGAGCGGGGTCACCTTCACGCCCGTGCGGACGAGCCCCGGGTAGATCACCCCCTGGAGGAGAGGGATGATCATGAGCACCAGGAACGGGTTCACCGCGTTCATCTGCGACTCGGCGAGGCGGAACCCGCCCAGCCGCATCCCCAGGAACTCGACGGTCCCCACGTCGAGGTTCATCTGCTTCGCCTGCAGGATGAAGGCCGCGCCCTTCTGGTCGAAGAGCGCCCAGAACCCCGCCACCATCGCAAAGACCGCCGAGACGCGGAGCACGGCGCGCGCGCCGTCCACGGCGTCGGCCGGGTGGAC
>JBAVCR010000568.1:0-2904 GCA_049586815.1 Anaeromyxobacteraceae bacterium | reverse complement strand
GCGCGACCCGGGCCTGCCCGAGCCCCCGACCGATCCACCACCCGGCGACGGCCATCCCCGACACGAGCAGCGCGAGCGCGACGAGCGCCAGCGGGCCGAGCCGGGAGCGGCCAGGCCAGGTGACCGTGGACTCGTCCGCCGGCGGCGGCACGGGAGGAGCGTCGGGGCCCGGATCCTGCCGGGCCGGCGGCGCCCGGGGCGGCGCAGGCGTGGGGCGGAAGGCGACCTCCCCGGGCCAGAGCCTGCGCATGAGCGGCCGGAGGTCGCGCTCCTCCGGCGTCCGGGACAGCGCGAGCTCCACCTGGGCGAGCCGCTCCGCCATCTCCTCCGCCGAGGCGATGCGCCGCTCCGGGTCCCGCTCCAGGGCGCCCATGACCACGAGGTCGAGGTCCGGGGGGACCGACTCGTTCCAGAAGGAGGGGGGCGAGATCCGCTCGTCGCCGACGAGCACGCGCAGTGTGGCGACCTCGCTGTCGCGGGCGAAGAGGCGCTGCCCGGTGGCGAGCTCCCAGAGCACGACGCCGAGGGCGAAGAGGTCGGCCCGCGCGTCCACCGGCGCGCTGCGGGCCTGCTCCGGAGCCATGTAGCCGATCTTCCCCTTCAGCGTCCCCGGTCCGGTGAGCCCACCCGCGCCGAGCGCCCGGGCGATCCCGAAGTCGGTGAGCTTCACCTCGCCCTCGAAGGAGACGAGCACGTTGTGCGGCGAGACGTCCCGGTGGACGAGCCCGGCCGCGCCGCCCTCCGCCACCGGGCGGTGCGCGTAGGCGAGCGCACGGGCCACCTCGTGGGCGACGTGGACGGCGCGCGGGAGCCCGAAGCGCACGTTCATCTCGCGGCACCGGTCGAGCACGGCGCGGAGGCTCCTCCCGTGCACGAGCTCCATCGCGATGGCGTAGCGCCCCTCGATCAGGTCGAGCCCGAAGACGTGGACGATGCCGGCGTGGTGGAGCGCCGAGGCCATCTGCGCCTCCTGGATGAACATGCGCACCATCTCGTCCTCGTCGCCGCGGTCGGCGCGGACGAGCTTCACCGCCACCTGCTTCACGAAGCCCGCCGGACCGGCCACCTCGGCGCGCCACACCTCGGCCATGCCGCCGGAGGCGATGGGCTCGATGAGCAGGTATTTGCCGAGCTGGCGCACGGCCCTCGATCCTAAGAGGGGACGGCGTCATCGCATGACCCGGCCCCCGCCGGGCCCCGTCCTGCAACGGCAAGGGCGGGTCGAAAGGGCGGGTCGACCGGAACCCGGGGCGGGGGCGGCTGCAGTCCCCCTCAGCCCACCAGCCCGCGGAGCAACGGCGCGATCCCCGTCAGGTCCCGGACCTCCTCCACCCGCGCCGCGGCAGCGCCGAACCCGAGCACCGGCACCTTTCCGAGCGTGTGGTTGCGCGTCGAGAGGTCCTCGACGTTCCCGTGGTCGCTCGCCACGACGAGCGCGTCCCCGGGCCGGAGCCCGTCGACGAGCGCGCGGGCGAACCGGTCGACGCGGCCGAGCGCGTCGAGGGCACGATCCATCGAGCGGGCGTGTCCGGCCTCGTCGGTCTCGAAGTGCTCGAAGAGGGTCAGGTCGTGCCCGCGCGCGACGCCGAGGAGGACCTCCGCCGCCTCCTCGGGCGTGCGCGGCGGTATCCCCGCGCCGTAGCCGTTGGCGCGCTCCCCGGTGATGTCGTGGGTGAGCGCCCTCCCCTCCCGGGCCTCGCCCCAGGTCCGGAACCGCCCGCCACCCGCCGCGAAGGCCACGGTGGTGGCGGACGCCCGGGCCCGCCGCCGGACGATGTCCATCGGCAACTCCGGCGTCCCCTCGGCGGGGAAGCCGAGCGCGTGCAGGTGGGCGACGGGATAGGCGTTCGCGAAGGCGGCGCTCCGCCCGTGCCCGGCGAGGGCCCGGAAGATCGACCGCGGCTCGAGCCAGGCCCGCAGGCGCGCGTTCGGGAACCCGAGGAGGTGCTGCCCGAGCGCGGATGGCGCGTTCTCTCCCGAGAGGATGGTGCTCTGGCCGGTGGCCGACTGCGGTCGACCGGGCACGCCCAGGCAGGCGTCGGCGAGGGTCGCCCTGCCCCCGCCGGGAAGCGGGGAGCCGGACCCGTCCTCGAAGCGGGAGAGGAGGAAGTCGCCGCGGGCGAGCGGGTTCACCTCCGGGTCGCGCCGGCCGGCCCCGACCCCGTCCACGAAGAGGAAGATCACCGCCACGCGCCCCTCATAACCGGCCGGGCGGCGCCGCACCGGGGCGGGCGCGCGCCTCCTTTTTCGTGTGCCCCCGGGTGCCGGGAGGACTATCCTCCGCGCGCCTCCGCGCCATGCCGAGACTCGAGGACCCACGCTTCGCGACCGACTGCACGGTGACCGTCGACGGCCACCCCGTCCCGGCACGCTCCGGCGAGAGCGTGGCGTCGGCGCTCCTCGCCGCCGGGAGGCCCATCCTGTCCCGGAGCGCGAAGTACCACCGCCCGCGCGGCCCGTTCTGCCTGTCGGGAAGCTGCGGCTCCTGCCTCGTGCGAGTCGACGGGGAGCCCAACCGGCGCGCCTGCCGGACGCCCTGCCGCGAGGGCATGCACGTGGAGACCCAGAACGCCTGGCCCGACGCCGCGCACGACGTCCTCGGCGTGCTCGATCGGCTCACGCCGCACGGCCTCGACGTGCACCACATGTTCACCCGCCCCCGCCTCGTGAACGAGGCGCTCGTGGCGGTGACGCGCCGCCTGGCCGGGTTCGGCACGATGCCCGACCACGTGGCGACGCGCGGTCCGGCCCCCTCCGAGGAGCGCGTCGACGTGCTCGTCCTCGGCGCGGGCCCCGCCGGACTGGGCGCCGCCGAGGTGCTGGCCCGGGCCGGGAGGCGCGTCCTCCTCGTCGAGCGGGACACCCTGCCCGGAGGGCGCCTGCGGACGGGGCTCGAGCCCGACG
>JBAVCR010000567.1:0-4717 GCA_049586815.1 Anaeromyxobacteraceae bacterium | reverse complement strand
TTCCTAGGCGGAGCGGGCCTCCGCCGCCGCCTCCTCCGCCGCCACTCGCTTCTCCCGCCGCGTCGCCCGCCGGCGCGCCACCCGCGCCTGCGCCTCGTCGAGCAGCGAGTAGACCACCGGCACGATGCCCAGCGTCAGCACCGTGGAGGTGAGCAGGCCGCCGATGATGGCCACGCCCATGGGGACGCGGGTCTCGGCGCCGTCGCCGCGGGCCAGCGCCACCGGGATCATGCCGGCGATCATGGCCACGGTGGTCATGAGGATGGGGCGCAGCCGGATGGGGCCGGCCTCGAGCAGCGCGTCGCGCGTGGACCGCCCGGCGGCGCGCAGCTGGTTCGTGAACTCGACGAGGAGGATGCCGTTCTTGGTGACGAGCCCCATCAGCATGATGAAGCCGATCATGGCCATCATCGACATGTACTGGCCCGTGACGAGCAGGCCGGCGATGCCTCCGATGACCGCGAAGGGGAGCGACATCATGATGGTGAAGGGGTGGACGAGGCTCTCGAACTGCGCGGCCAGGATGATGTAGACGAGGACCACGCCGAGGAGGAGCGCGAGCACGAAGGCGCGGGCGGCGGTGCCGAGCTCGCGCCCCTGTCCCTCGAAGTCGAAGGTGACGCCGGGGGGCAGCTCCTTCCGCGCGAAGTCGGAGAGGTAGGCCATGGCCTCGCCGAGCGAGTAGTTGCGGAGGTCGGCGAGCACCGTCACCTGGCGCAGCTGGGCCTGGTGCTCGATCTGCGACGGCCCGAGCGCCTCCTTCGCGTCGGCGATGGTGCGCAGCTCGACGAGCTGGCCGGAGGGCGCGCGCACCGGGATGGCGCCGATCGCCGCCGGGTCGGCGAGCACGTCGGGGGGGAGCCGGATCTTGATGTCCCAGGTGTCGCTCGCCTCGTGGAAGTCGGCCACCTTGTCGCCGGCCATGAGCGCGCGCACGTTCTGCCCCACCGCGGCGGCCGGGATCCCGAAGGCGGCGGCACGCTCCCGGTCGATCTGCACGTCGAGCTGGGGCTTGCCGCTGCGCCAGGTGGTGTCGATGTCGACGAAGCCGGGCTTCGCCTCCATGGCCTTGCGGACCTTGTCCACCGACGCCAGCAGGGCGGCCTGGTCGTTGCTGCGGAGGTTGAACTGGACCATCTGGGCGCGGTTGCCGCCGCCGGCCACGGCCTGGAAGTCCTGCACGGCGATGACCGCGGAAGGGCTCGCCTGGAGGGTCCTGCGGAGGTGCTCCTTCAGCTCGGACTGGCCGTAGCGCCGCTCGGCGATGGGCACGAAGTTGACGGTGATCTCGCCCTTGTTGACCTCCTCGCGGGCGCCGCCGCCGGCCACCGCGAAGGCCCCGGTGACGCCGGGCACCCGGCGGACCTGCCGGGAGAGGTCGGCGAGCTGCCGCTCGGTCTCGGCGAGCGAGGTCCCCGACGGCATCTCCAGCGTCACCTTCACCATGCTCATGTCCTGCGCCGGCAGGAAGGTGAACTTGAGCTTGGTGGCGAGGAACCCCGTGAGGAGGAGGACCAGCACCGCGGCCCCGACCGTGATCCCGCGGTGGCCGAGCAGCCAGGCGAGGGCGCGCCGGTAGGCGGACTCGATGGCGCGCAGCACGCGCTCGATGGCCTGCGACACCGGCCCCTGACCCACGTGCTCGTTCAGCACCCGCGCCGAGAGCATGGGGGTGAGCGTCATCGACACGAAGTAGGAGATGAGGACCGCCACCGCGACGGTGACGCCGAACTGGTAGAAGAAGCGCCCCATCAGGCCTTCCATGAAGGCCACCGGGACGAAGACCGCCACCACCGCGAGCGTCACCGCGAGCACCGCCAGCGCGATCTCGCTCGTCCCCTTCTCGGCCGCCACCTCGGGCGACTCGCCGTGCTCCAGGTGGCGCACGATGTTCTCGATGACCACGATGGCGTCGTCGATGAGGAGGCCGATGCTGAGGGTGAGCGCCAGCATGGTGACGATGTTGAAGGTGAAGCCGAGCGCCTTCATCACCGCGAAGGTCCCGATGATGGCGGTGGGGAGCGCCACCGCCGAGACCAGCGTCGACCGGACGTTGCGGAGGAAGACGAGCACCACCACCACCGCGAGCAGGCCGCCCAGGATCATGTCCTCCTGGACCGCCGCGATGGAGGAGCGGATGAACTTGGCCCCGTCCACCACCATCTCCACCCGGCTGCCCGGGGGCAGCTGCTTCTCCACGCCGGCCAGCGCCTGCTTGACCCGCTCGGCCACCTGCACGGTGTTGGCCCCCGACTGCTTCTTCACGATGAGTCCGATGGCGCCGCGGCCGTTCAGCTCGCTGGCGCTGCGGGCCTCGGCCGGGCCGTCCTCCACCCGGGCCACGTCGCCGAGCCGCACCGGCGTGCCCCGCGGGCTCGCCACGATGAGGGCGCGCAGCGCCTCCACCGAGCGGGCCTCGGCGGCCACCTTCACCGAGCGCTCCATGCCGGTCTCCAGGGTGCGGCCGCCGGGGACGTCGATGCTCTGCATGCGCAGCGCCTGGACCACGTCGGCCGGGGTGAGGCCGTAGCCGGTCAGGGCCTTCGGCGAGAGCACCACGGTGATCTCGCGCTTGCGGCCGCCGGAGAGCTCGACGGCGCCCACGCCGGGGAGCTGCTGGATGGCCGGCTTCACCACGTCCTCGGCCACCTGGGTGAGCTGCTCGATGGGGAGCGGCGCCGAGAAGGCCAGCGTCGCCACCGGGGCGGCGCCGATGTCGAACTTCTCGACGATGGGGGTCTCGATCTCGCGGGGCAGCTTGGAGAGCGTGGCCTGCACCCGGTCTCGGACGTCCTGCGCCGCCACGTCCACCTTCCGCTCTAGGTCGAAGCGGATGACGATCTGGGAGACGTTCTCCACGTTGACCGAGCGGAGCGTGTCGAGCCCGGGCAGCGTGTTGAGCGCCTCCTCGAGGGGCTTCGTGACGTTCGACTCGATGGTCTCCGGGTCGGCGCCGGGCAGGATGGTGGTGACGGTGACGATGGGGAACTCGACCTCGGGGAACTGGTCCACGCCGATGCGCGGGTAGGCCACCATCCCGAAGACGAGGAGGACGAGCGTCAGCATCCCGGTGAAGACCGGGCGCCGGATGAAGGTGCGGATGGGGTTCACTTGGCCTCCTCGGCGGAGACGGCCACCACCGCGTCGCCCGGGCGCAGCGCGCCCGGATCGAGGATCACCGGGGCGTCGGGGGCGATCCCGCCCTTCACCAGGACCGTTCCCGGGTTGAGCGGCGACACCTGCACGCCCTTCCGCTCGGCCTTGCCGGCGGTGGCGAGGAGCACGTAGGTCCCGTCGGCGTCGGTGCGGACCGCGGCGGCGGGCAGGTAGAGCCCGTCCTTCTCGCCGAAGGCGCCGAAGTCGACGTTGGCGAGCGCGCCCGGCCGGATGGCGGGGCCGGGGCCGGGGAGCACGTCGGCGATCACCTCGATGGTGCGCGACTGCGGGTCGACCACCGAGCCCTTCACCCGGACCCTGGCCTGGAAGCGCTGGCCGGACGGGGTGAGCACGCCCTCCACCACCTGCCCCACGCGGACGAAGCTCTCGATGGCCTCCGGGGCGGCGAGGCGCAGCTCGAGGTGGTCGACGTCGGTGACGGTGACGATGGGGGTGACCGGCATGAGGGTCACGGTGTCGCCGGCGTTGTGGAACTTGGCGGTGACGACGCCGGCGAAGGGCGCGGTGATGGTGGTGTCGGCGACCATCTGCTTCGCGCCGGAGAGCGCGGCCCGGGCCTGGTCGAGCTGGGCGGCGGCCACGTCGCGGGCGGTCTTCACCCGGTCGAACCCGGCCTCGGGCAGGCTCTGGGCCTCGAAGAGCATCTTCGAGCGGGCCACCTCGCGGTCGGCGGCCGCCAGGTTGGCCGCCGCGAGCCTCTCGGCGGCGAGCGCGTTCTCCAGGTTGATGCGGGCGTTCACCGCGTCCATCTCCACGAGCGGCGACCCGCCCCGGACGCGGTCGCCCACGGAGACGAGCACCTTGTGGATCTGGCCGCTCGCCTTGGCGGAGAGCACGGCCTCCTCCTTGGCGCGCACGGTGCCGGTGGAGCGGGCGAGCCCGGTCTCCATGCGGGTGGCCGGCTTGCCCACGCGGACGGCCCGGCCGCCCGGGGCGGCCTCGGGCAGCTTGGCCTTCTCGCCCCCGGCGCCGCAGGCGGCGAGGAGGAGGGCGACGGCGAGGATGGGTGCGGTGCGGTTCATGCGGAGACTCCGTGGAGGATGAGGTCGGCGGCGAGGTGGGCGCGGCCGGCGGGATCGTCGCCGAGCCGCCCCGGCCCGTGCCGGAGGGAGAGGAGGATGCCGGCCATGACGCTCGCCACCACGGCCTGGGGGAACCGGAGCTCGCGCCGCGTCACGTTCCGCCGGAGCCAGCCCGCCAGGTGCTCCTCCAGGCGCGCGCAGCGGGCTCCCTCGTCGAACTGGTTGGCGATGAGCTCCAGGATCTCCCCGCGGCCGGTGGCGACGCGGTCGAGCCCCTCGAGGAGGGCGGCCAGCCGATCGGCGACCGGGAGCGCCCGGTCCACGGGCGCCGCGAACGCCTCCGCGACCTCCCCGGAGACGAGCGCGAGCAGGCTCGCGAAGATCTCCTCCTTGCTCTTGAAGTACCGGTACAGGGAGGGCGCCGCGTAGCCCGCGGCGCTGGCGAGCTCGGCGAGGGTGGCGGCCGCGAAGCCGCGGCGGGCGAAGACCCGGGCCGACGACTCGAGGATGTCGCGCCG
>JBAVCR010000566.1:0-5976 GCA_049586815.1 Anaeromyxobacteraceae bacterium | reverse complement strand
CACCGGCAGCACCGGCCGGTCCGCCTCGCAGAAGTCGTAGCGCTCGAGGTGGCCCGGCTCGGCCCACTCCATGGCCGCGGCCCCCACGAGGCGCGGCTCCGTCCCCGGGGCGAGCGCGCAGGCGTAGAAGGCGAGCTCCACCTCCAGGTCGGGGTACCGGTGCGACGTCCGGGCGAGGAGCGCCCCGACCGAGACCTCGCAGTCGAGCTCCTCGCGGATCTCCCGGACGAGGGCGTCGGGCTCCGACTCCCCGGGCTCGACCTTGCCGCCCGGGAACTCCCACTGGCCGCCGCGCTCGGCGTGGCCGTGGCGCCGCGTGACGAGGATGCGGCCGTCCCGGCGCACGACCGCCGCGACCACCCGCACGCGCCGCATCAGCGCATGTCGACGGCCAGGAGCTCCCCGGCGTTCGAGAGCAGGTAGACGCGCTTGCCGAGCACCGCCGGCGTCCCCGTCGCGCCCGACCCGCGGGTGAAGAAGCGGACCTTCTTGCCGGTCCTCCGGTCGAGGAGCAGGAGCCCCTTGCCCACCGGCACGACGACCAGGCCGCGGATGATCGCCGGGTCGGCGAGGACAGAGCCCTCGTGCGGCGTGCTCCAGAGCTGCTTGCCCGTCCGGGCGTCGAAGCCGATCACGTCCGTGGTCGTCACGACCACGTAGAGATCGCCGTCGAGCTTGGCCTTGTAGGCGTAGAGGGCGCGCGCCTCCCAGACGGGCGCCCCGCTCTGCCGGTCGAGCGCGGCGATGGGCCCGCCGTAGCTCGCCACGAAGACCCGATCCTTCGACACCTGGATCGAGGCGTCGACGTCGCTGTAGTCGCCGCGGCCGGCCTTGCGATCCCACTTCACCGCGCCGGTGGCGGCGTCGAGCGCGACGACGGAGCCGTCGGCGAAACCCTGGTAGAGGATGCCGTCGACCACGGCGGGCCGTCCCACCCCGAGGATCGAGAACCGGCCGGTGGGCTCGCGCCGGAAGTGCCACTTCCAGGCCCCCGTGGCGGCGTCGAGGGCGAGGACCGTGCCCTCGAGCGTGGCCAGGTAGACGGTGTCCCCCACGACGACCGGGGTGGCGCCGAACTCCTCCTTGTACAGGTACTTCCAGCGCAGCGTCCCCTGGGCGGCGTCGAAGGCGAAGACCCGCCCGTCGAGCCCGGCCACGATGACGAGCCCGTCGGCGATGGTGGGCGAGCCCAGGTAGGGCCCCGGCAGCTTCGCGTACCAGAGGTCCTTGCCGTCCGCCGTGTAGGCCTGCACGTACCCGTCGCGCGTCGCCGCCACCACCATGCCGGAGAGCGGATCGACCGCCGGGCCGGCCGGCTCGAAGGGCTTGTACTCGAGGAGGTACGGCTCGACGAGCGTCTTCTGCCAGGCGACCGAGAAGAGCGAATCGGTCGCCGCCGGCGCGGCGGCGCCGATCGCGACGGCCAGGGCCGTGGCGCAGGCGGGAAGGAGCATCCGCTACCGGGTTCCGCCGAGGGCGGCGAGCTGCTTGTCGGCCTCGGGGCGCAGCTGGGAGTCCTTGAAGTCCTGCGGGAAGGCCTGCAGCAGCTTGCGGGCGTCGTCGGTCTTGCCGGACCGGGCGAGGAGGCGGGCGCGCTCGAGGGAGGCGCGGTCCGCGCGGGCCGGTGCCTGGTTCTGGAGACGCTCGAAGGCGGCCAGGGCGCCGGGGACGTCGCCCTTCGCCTCCTTGGCGCGGGCGATCCCCTCCACGGCCACGAAGGCCAGCGAGTCGCCCGGCGTCGAGGTGGCCAGGTAGGAATCGTAGTCGGCGATGGCGGCGTCCCATGCGGCCAGGCGCAGGTTGGCGGCCGCGGCGGCCAGGGTGGCCGTGCGGGCGGCCGGGGTGTTGGGGTAGGACTTCCGGACGTCGTCGGCCCGGGCAAGGACCGACCGGAACTGGGCCTCGGTCGTCGGGAAGAGCGGGACGGAGACGCCCGGGAGCGGCACGCTGGAGATCTGGCCGTCGGCGTCGTCGAGGGCGCGGTAGAGCATCCCCCCGGCGGCGTTCTTCCTGGAATCCCACCAGCTCATCCCGCCCAGGACGGCGGCGACGACGACGAGAGCCCCCACCACGGCGGCGACGATGGCCTTCTGCTTGCCGGAGATCCACGTCGCTGCCTTGCCGGCGGCGGTCTGGAAGGCATCCGGCGCCTTCATTTCCTTGCGGGTCAGCTCGGCGTTCTTGGACATGGTCCTCTCGGGATCCCTGCGAAAAGTCGGCACAATCTAGGCGGGGTGGGTGTGGGCGTCAAGCGCCGCGGCGCTTGCCCGACGGCCGTCGCGGGCGGTCCTTCCGCGCCCGTTCCCGGAAGACCCAGCGGATGGGAACCCGCAGGTGGAAGGCCTCCCGGAAGCGGTTCTCGATGAAGCGCTTGTAGTGATCCGGGATGGTCTCCGGGCGGCTCGCCTGCAGGACGAGCGTGGGCGGGGAGGTCGCCACCATGCTCACGTAGTAGAGCTTCACCGGGTGGCCGTGGGAGAGCGGCGCCGGGTGGGCCTCCTGGATGGTCTCGAGCAGCTCGTTCAGCTTGGGGGTGGGCAGCCGGGTCCGGTACTGCCGCGCGAGACGCGTGGCCTCGCGGAGGACGGCGTCGATCCCGTTCCCCTTCGCTGCCGACACGAAGAGGATCGGGGCCCAGGAGACGAAAGGCAGGCGCTTGTGGAGCTCGTCGCGGTACCAGCGCTGGGTGGCGCCGGCGGCCTGCGCGATGTCCCACTTGTTCACCACGATGACGAGGGCGCGCGACTTCTCGAGGACGATCCCCGCCAGCCGGGCGTCCTGGTCGGCGCCGGCCTCCTGGGCGTCGAGGACGAGCGCGACCACGTCGGCGTCCTCGATGGAGCGCATGGCGCGCACCACCGAGTAGCGCTCCACCTTCTGGGCGATGGAGCGCTTGCGCCGGATGCCCGCCGTGTCGGTGACCACGAACCTCTGCCCCTCGTGCTCGAGGGCGCTGTCGATGCTGTCGCGGGTGGTCCCGGCCACGTCCGAGACGACGAACCGGTCCTCCCGGAGGAGCGCGTTCACGAGCGTGCTCTTGCCCACGTTCGGCCGGCCCACGATGGCGAGCCGGATCTCCCGGTCGACGTCCTCCGGGGGAAACCCCTCGTCCTCGCCCTGCTCCTCGGGGTCGTCGCGCCTGCCGCGCCTTCGGCTCGGCTCCGGCTCCGCCTCCGGCGCCGGGGTCCCGCGGGCCGCGAGCTCCTCGATGATGGCCTCCATGAGCTCGGGCACGCCACGCCCGTGCTCCGCCGAGACCGCCTGCACCGCGCCGAAGCCCAGGCCGTAGAACTCGGCCATGGGCGAGACGTTCTCCGTGGCCGAGGTGTCCATCTTGTTCACGGCCACGAAGAGGGGCTTGCCCGACCGGCGCAGGAGGTCGGCGACGGCGCGATCGACCGCCGTCACGCCCTCCCGCCCGTCCACGACGAGCACCACCGCGGCCGCCTCCTCGACGGCCAGCTGTGCCTGCTCCTGGACGCTGCGCATGAGCGTCCGGTCGCCGTCCTCGCGGCCGCGGGCCGCGGGAACCGGGTCGAACCCGCCCGTGTCGACGGCGGAGAGCAGCCGCCCGTTCCAGGCCAGGTCGCCGTAGTTGCGGTCCCGGGTGACGCCGGGGACGTCCTCGACGATGGCGGCGCGGCGGCCGACGATGCGGTTGAAGAGCGTGGACTTGCCCACGTTGGGGCGGCCCACGAAGGCGAGGAGCGGACGCGAGACGGTCATGGCGAGATCCCCAGGCGGCGCAGCGCCTCGACCCGTTCGGACCAGCGCTCCTCCACCTTCACTGTGAGGCGCAGGAACACCTTGGCGCCGAGCAGCCGCTCGAGCCTCTCCCGGGCGCGGGTCCCGACCCGCTTCAGCATCGAGCCGCCCTTGCCAATGACGATGGCCTTCTGCGACTCGCGCTCCACCCAGACGAGCGCGTCGATGCGGACGAGCCCGCCGTCGTCCCGGCGCTCCGACTCGTCGAACTCCTCGACCTCGACGGCCACCGCATAGGGAAGCTCGTCGCGGGTCAGCTCCATCACCTGCTCCCGCACGTACTCCGCGGCGATGACCCTCTCGGCCTGGTCGGTGAGCACGTCGGGCGGGAAGAGCGGCCCCTCCGACTCCGGGAGGTGACGGGAGAGCGCGTCGGCCAGCCGGTCGACGTTTTCGCCGGTGAGGGCCGAGAAGGGAACGACCTCGGCCCAGTCGTGGAGCCCGCGGTGGGCCTCGATGAAGGGGAGCAGGGCCTCCCGCGGCAGGCGGTCGATCTTGTTGATGCCGAGGACGGCCGGCTTCCGGCTCTTGCGGACCTCCTCGACGATGCGGTGGAGCGTCTCCCCCACCTCGACCCTTCCCCCGGGCCCCGACCCCGCCTCGACGAGGACGAGCGCGACGTCGACCTCCCGGAGCGTGCCGAGGGCGGTCTCCACCATGCGCCGGTTGAGCGGCCCCTTCGCCGTGTGGATGCCGGGCGTGTCGAAGAGCGCGAGCTGCCACCCCTCCCCGTTCACCACCCCGAGGATGCGGGTGCGGGTGGTCTGGGGGCGCGCCGTGACGATGGCCACGTGCTCCCCGAGCAGCCGGTTGAGGAGGGTCGACTTCCCGACGTTGGGTCGTCCCAGGATGGCGACGAAGCCGGCGCGGTAGGGGATGTGCTTCGGGGTCACGCGCCCTTCTAGCACGCACCCGGCCCGGGTCAGTACCCGGCGACGGCGATCTTCTTCACCTGGACGGGGGTGAGCGGCCGGTCGCCCGCCTGCCGGTTCGTCGGCGTGGTCTCGATGGCCTTCACCACGTCCTCGCCGGAGATCACCTTGCCGAAGACCGGGTGCTTGCTCGCCCCCGGGGTGAACCAGTCGAGGTAGCTGTTGTGGACCGTGTTGATGAAGAACTGGGACCCGCCGCTGTTCGGCCGGCCGGTGTTGGCCATGGAGAGCGTGAGCGGCTCGTTCGAGAGCTTGTGGGCGGCGGGGTGCTCGTCGGGGATCGTGCCGTGCGGAGGCCCGCCCGTCCCGGCGCGGGGGCTGTTCGGATCCTTCGAGTGCGGGCACCCGAACTGGATCATGAAGCCCTTGATGATGCGGTGGAAGTGGAGACCGTCGTAGAAGCCGCTCTTCGCGAGGTCGAGGAAGTTCTTCGCGGTGACGGGCATCTTGTCCAGGTACACCTCGACCGTGAAGTCGCCGAGGGTCGTCTCGAAGGTGGCGGTGGGGTTGGCCATGGCGGTCCTCGCTACTTGCAGGTGGGCGGCTTCGTGGTGATGACGACCTTGTTGAGCCGCACCTTCGAGTTGCCGGCCCGCGCGATCTGGCCGACGAGCTCGCAGCCGCAGACTCCGGTGCCGAAGCGGGTGTAGCCGCAGACGCCGCCCTTCGCCTCGACGCAGGCCTTGGGCTCGAGCTGCGGGACCTGGGATCCGAAGCCCTCGGTGATGAAGAACTGCGAGCCGTTCGTGTCGGGGCCGGAGTTCGCCATGGCGAGCACGCAGGGCTTCTCGAAGAGCTTGGCCGGCGGCTTGGGCAGCTCGTTCTCGAACCGGTAGCCGGGGCCGCCGACGCCGTTGCCGAGCGGATCGCCGCCCTGGATCATGAAGCCCGGGATGACCCGGTGGAAGACGGTGCCGTCGTAGAGCGGCCGGGTGGTCATCTTCCCGTCCTTCGGGTCCTTCCACTCCTTCTTGCCCTCGGCGAGCTCGACGAAGTTCTTCACCGTCTTCGGGGCCTCGGCGGGGAGGAGCTTCACCCCGATCTTCCCCATCGAGGTGTCGAAGGTGGCGTACAGGTCCTGGGCATCTGCGGGGCCGGCGGCGAGCGCCAGCGCGGCGACGAGGGCGAGCTTGGTCATGGCGGGGATGCTAGTCACGCACCCGCGGGACCGCAATCTTCCTCGCCGCCCGGGCCCCGGCCTTCCGGGGGGCCCCCTTCTTCGGCGCGGGACGGGAGCGCGGCTTCGCCGTCGCGGCCTTCCCGCGGGCCGGCTTCGCCC
>JBAVCR010000565.1:0-3155 GCA_049586815.1 Anaeromyxobacteraceae bacterium | reverse complement strand
GAGCCCGGGTGCTCGTTCCCTAGCGACCTAGTACCGACCGCCGAGGGCGCGGTAGGCGTTCTCGAGCGCGTCGAAGTCGCGGAGCGGCGTGGCGCCGGCGTGGCGCAGGTCGTCCGCCTGGCCCTGGACGGCGGCGCCCCCGACGTAGACCTCCACGCCGCGCGGCACCCCGTCGACCACCGACCGCACCGCGGCGATGGGCGCGGGCCCGGTCTCGATGCCAGAGAGGGCCAGCACCACCGCACGGGCTCCGGTCCTGCGAGCCGCCTCGACGACGTCCTCCACGGGAAGGTCGGACCCCAGGTACACCACGCCGAGCCCACCCGCGGCGGCGAGCATGGCCGCGGCGGTGATGCCGATCTCGTGCCGCTCGCCGGGGGGCGTCGCGAAGACGATGCCCGGGCGCCCGTCCCGCGGCGCCTGCACCCGCACGAGCGATCCGAGGAGGTTCCGCATGGCCGCCGAGGCCATGTGCTCCTGGGCCACGCTCACCCGCCCCTCGTGCCAGGCCTGCCCCACCTCCCGCATGAATGGCAGGACCACCTCGTGCACCAGCTCGCGGGAGGTGAGCACCGCAGAGAGGCGTCCGAGCATTCGCTCGAGGGTGGCCAGGTCGTAGCGGTCGAGCGCCTCGACGAGCGCCTTCAGGTCGACGGCGTCGGCCTTGCCACCCCGATCGCGCGGCTCCAGGCCCGCCTCGAGCAGCTTTCCCAGTGCGGGCTCGTCGAGGTTGGCGATCCGCCCGATGGCGTGGCCGCGCTCCACGAGCCGACGGAGGAGCTTCAGCTTCTGCAGGTCGACGTCGTCGTAGAGGCGACCGCGGTCGTCCCGGGCCGGCTCCACCGCGCCGTAGCGGCGCTCCCAGGCGCGGAGCGTGTCGATGGGAATCCCGGTCAGCCGGGCGACGACGCGGATCGGGTACTTGCCGGAGGGTTTCGCTGGATCGGCTTCCATGAGGACGACTTATCGTCACGCCTGGGTGTTGCAATGTTTTTGTCAGGCTCTTATCCATGACAATACCGTAACGCGGAACGTACACATACAAGACAAAGAGGTCGGTCATGCAGCGACTGCACATCCTGGAAAGGACCCAGGTCGTCCCCCTGCCGCGGAGCCAGGTGTTCTCGTTCTTCGCCGACGCGCGGAACCTGGAAGCCATCACCCCGGACTTCCTCAGCTTCCGGATCCTTCCCCCGGTCCCCTCCAGCATCGAGGTGGGGACCCGCATCGACTACCGCCTCTCGCTCTTCGGGGTCCCGTTCCGCTGGCGGACGCGCATCGCGGCCTGGCAGCCGGGCGTGCGCTTCGTCGACGTGCAGGAGCGCGGGCCGTACGCGCTCTGGCACCACACCCACACCTTCGCAGACGCCGAGGGCGGCACCCGGGTCTCGGATCGCGTCGAGTACCGGCTGCCCCTCGGGCCGCTCGGCGAGGTGGCTCACCCGCTGCTCGTGGGGCGGACCCTGGAGCGGATCTTCGACCACCGGCGCGACCGCGTGGCCGCGCTCCTCGGCGTCGACCCGGGGGCGCTGCGCGCCGCCTGAGCAGCGCGCTATCCGGCCGCGAAGGGGTTCCGCAGGAGGATGGTCTCCTCCCGATCGGGGCCGACCGAGACCGCGATCACCGGCACGCCGGTGAGCACCTCGAGCCGCTTCACGTAGGACCGGGCGGCGGCGGGGAGCGCGTCCCAGGTGCGAATCCCCTTGAGCGGCTCGCTCCACCCCGGCAGCGTCTCGTAGACGGGGGTGCAGCGCTCCAGGTCCTCGGGGTCGCCGGGCATCTCGTCCTGCCTCTTGCCGTCGAGCTCGTAGGCCACCGCGACCTGGAGCTCCGGGAACCCGGAGAGCACGTCGAGCTTCATGATGGCGAGGCCGGCGAGGCCGTTCACCCGCGCCGCGTAGCGCATGGCCACCGCGTCGAACCAGCCGGTGCGCCGCGGACGGCCCGTGGTGGCGCCGAACTCCTGGCCGATGCGGCGCAGCTCCTCGCCGACCGCCCCCTTCTGCTCGGTAGGGTACGGGCCGCCGCCCACGCGCGTGCTGTAGGCCTTGGCGATGCCGATCACCTCGTCGATGACCGTGGGGCCCACGCCGGTGCCGGTGGCGGCGTTCGAGGCCACCGTGTTCGAGCTCGTGACGAAGGGATAGGTGCCGTGGTCCACGTCGAGCATGGTGCCCTGCGCGCCCTCGAAGAGCACCGAGCGCCCCTGCTTCACGAGGCCGTGCAGGACCCGGGAGGCGTCCCTGGCGTAGACCGCGAGGCGCTTCCCGAGTGCCGCGTACTCCCGGGTGATGGCGTCGGCGTCGAGCCCGGCGTCGGCGCCGAGGCGCCGGAGCTCCTCCTGCGCCACCGGCAGCCGCTCCTTCACCCGCCGTGCGAGCTTGGCCGGGTCGAGCAGGTCACGCACCCGGATGCCCCGGCGCGCCACCTTGTCCTCGTAGGTGGGGCCGATGCCGCGTCCGGTGGTGCCGATCTTCCCGGCTCCCATGGCGGCCTCGCGGGCCAGGTCGACCGCCTTGTGCCAGGGCATGATCACGTGCGCGTCGAGCGACAGCACGAGCTGCCCGTCGTCGGCCAGGTAGCCCTTCTGCTTCAGGCGGTCGATCTCCATCATGAAGACGGTGGGGTCGACGACCACGCCGTTGCCGATGATGCAGACCTTGCCCTCGTGCAGGACCCCCGCCGGGATGAGGTGCAGGACGGTCTTCTCCCCACCCACCACGAGCGTGTGCCCGGCGTTGTTGCCCCCCTGGTAGCGGGCCACGACGTCGGCGAACTCCGTGAAGCGATCGACGATCTTGCCCTTCCCCTCGTCGCCCCACTGGGCGCCGACGACGACCACGTTCGGCATTTTCCTGGCTCCTCGCAGCGATGCGCCGTCCCTTCGGCGCGCGCGATGCGCGACCTTACCAGGGGTGGGTCGCGGGGGCCACCGTCATCGGCGGGAGCGGCCCGGGGCGCGCCGCTCGAGCGCCTGGGTGGCGAACTCCAGGTCCACGGCGAAGCCGATGGCCGGCCCGGGGCGTCCGAAGCGGGCGAGCAGCCCGTCGTACCGCCCTCCCGACGCCACCGCGCTCCCCGCCCCCGGTGCGTACCCCGCGAAGGTGATGCCGGTGTAGTAGCCGAGCCCGCGCACCTCGCCGAGATCGACCTCC
>JBAVCR010000564.1:0-5274 GCA_049586815.1 Anaeromyxobacteraceae bacterium | reverse complement strand
AGGCGGCGAGGAAGGGCTGGTCCCCGTCGAAGGAGGCCCGCGCCGCGACGAGCGCGGTCTCGAGCCGGGTGGCGTCGGCCGGCCACTCGCGGCGAAGCTCGGCGCTTCGCTCGGCCCGGGCCGCGGGGAGGTCGAGCCGGTGGCGGGGCAGGATGAGCTGCAGCGCCGGTCGCCCCGTCTCGAGTCGCCCCAGGTCGTTCGCGAGCCCCAGCTCCGCGAGGAGGGCCTCGGCGGCGGGGAGCTGCCGGAGCGCAGGAACGAGGGAGGGACCCCAGGGGAGCCGGTAGCCGCCCTCGTCGTAGCCGACGCCCCGGCCGTCCGGGTCGACGTGCAGCACGCGGTACCCGCGCCGCGCCAGGAGGGCCCCGGCGGCGACCCCGGCCAGCTGGGAGCCGATCACGCACACGTCGTAGGCCCGCTTCACCGGGCTCGCTCGGGTCGGATTGTCGCGCCTCGCGTTCGCCTGCACCGGAGGCCTCAGCGATCCCGGGACGGGTTCGAGACCCCGTCCAGCATGGGCGCGGCGGCGTCCCGCACCGCGACGTGCCTGCCGTCGACGGAGAGCCGGCCCTCGGCGAACCACTGGACGGCGAGCGGGTAGAGCCGGTGCTCCTCCACCAGGATCCGGGCGGCGAGCGCGGCCTCGTCGTCGCCGGGGAGGACGGGGACCGCGCCCTGGACGATGATGGGCCCGGTGTCGGTGCCGGCGTCGACGAAGTGGATGGTGCAGCCGGAGAAGCGGACGCCGTAGTCGAGGGCCTGCCGCTGGGCGTGCAGCCCGGGGAAGCTGGGGAGGAGCGCCGGGTGGACGTTCATCACCCGCGGGCAGCCCCGGCTCGCCGCGGTGGGGCCGAAGGCGGCGAGGAACGCCGGGGTGACGATGCGCATCCAGCCGGCCAGGCAGACGAGGTCGACCTCGGCCGCCCGCAGGCGGGCCACCACCTCGCGGTCGTAGGCCTCCCGGTCGGTCACGCCCTTCGAGGGGAGGATCTCGGAGGGCACCCCGGCGACCCGGGCCCGCTCGAGCGCCCGCGCCCCGGGCACGTTGCAGATCACGGTGGCCACCCGGCCGTCGATGCGCCCGTCGCGGGCCGCGTCGAGGAGGGCCTGGAGGTTGGAGCCCGAACCGGAGGCCAGGACCCCGACGCGGATCACCGGACCACCTCGCAGGTGGCCTCTCCGCTCCCTGCCTCCACGGTGCCGACCACCCAGCTCGCCAGGCCGCGACCGGCGAGCAGCGCGCGGGCCGCCTCGGCGGAGCGGGCCGGCAGGGCCGCCACGAGCCCGAGCCCCATGTTGAAGGTGCGGTACATCTCGTCGCGGGCCACGCCGCCCTCGCGCTCGATGAGCTCGAAGACGGCGGGCACCTTCCAGCTTCCCTCGCGGATCACCGCGCGCGTCCCGTCGGGGAGGTTGCGCGGCGCATTGCCGGGCAGGCCGCCGCCGGTGATGTGGGCCACGGCGCCGACCGGGACCTCGGCCAGCAGGGCGAGCACGTCCCGGGCGTAGATCCGGGTGGGCTCGAGGAGCGCCTCGCCGACGGTGAGCCCCCCCAGCTCCGGCAGGCGGTCGGAGAGCGCGTGACGCTCGAGGAGCACCTTGCGCGCCAGGGAGTAGCCGTTCGAGTGCAGGCCGGTCGAGGCCACGCCGAGCAGCGCGTCGCCCGGCCGGACCGAGCGGCCGTCGAGGATGCGGTCGCGCTCGACCACCCCGACGGCGAAGCCGGCCAGGTCGTACTCCCCCTCGGCGTAGAACCCAGGGAGCTCCGCGGTCTCGCCGCCGATGAGGGCGCAGCCGGCCTGGCGGCAGCCCTCGGCGATGCCCTTCACGACCTGTGCGGCCTCGTCGGCGCGCAGGCGGCCGGTGGCGAAGTAGTCGAGGAAGAAGAGGGGCTCGGCGCCGGTGACCACCACGTCGTTCACCGACATGGCGACGAGGTCGATCCCCACCGTGTCGTGGCGCCCGGTGAGGAAGGCGAGCTTGAGCTTCGTGCCCACGCCGTCGGTGCCGGAGACGAGCACCGGGTCCCGGTACTTCTTCACGTCGAGGGCGAAGAGGCCGCCGAAGCCGCCGATTCCGGCCAGCACCTCGGGGCGGAGGGTGGGGCGCGCCAGCGGCTTGATGAGGTCGACGAGCCTGTCGCCCTCGTCGATGTCGACGCCGGCGTCGCGGTAGGTCGTTGCCATCTGCCCCCCTTATCGCGTGCGCGCGGATGCCGCAAGGCGTCACCGCGGGTGCTCGCCCGCGTTGACACCCGCGCTCGCGGTCGGCTAAGGACCCCCTGTGGACGCCGGGGATCTCCTTCAGCGCTTCGGACGGGAATTCCCTCGCGGGACGGTGCTCTTCCGCGAGGGGGATCCGGGGGCCGACATGTACGTGGTCCACCGGGGCAAGGTGGCCATCTCGGCGCGCGTGGGGAGCGTGGAGAAGGTCCTCACCACGCTCGGGCAGGGCGAGTTCCTGGGCGAGATGTCCATCCTCAACAGCGCGCCCCGCTCCGCCACCGCCACCTGCGTGGAGGACTGCCACCTCCTCGTGGTCGACGCCCGGACCTTCGAGGCCATGGTGCGGGCCAGCTCCGAGATCGCCGTCCGGATGATCCAGAAGCTGGCCGCCCGCCTGGCCGAGGCCGACCGGCAGATCGAGAACCTGCTGCTCCGCGACGCGCGGGCCCGGGTGGTGCACTTCGTCTCCGGGGAGGCCGCCCGCAGCGGGGCATCCACCTTCGCCCTCGACCCGGCCGACCTGGCCGCCCGGCTCGACGTCGACGCCCGGCAGGCCGCCGACGTGGTCCGGACGCTGGAGCGCTCCGGGCTCATCGCCGGTGCCGAGGGGGCGTGGCGGGTGCCCGACGCCGATCGCCTCCGCCACTTCCTCGACCTCCTGCAGCTCGATTCCCGCACGGGGACGCGTCCGTGAGGCTGCGGGTCCTCGGGGCCTCGGGAGGGGAGCTCCGCGCCCACGGGAGCACCTGCTTCCTCGTCGACGGCCGGCTCGCGGTCGACGCCGGCGCGCTCACCTCGCGGCTCGGGCTCGACGAGCTCGACCGGGTGGACAACGTCCTCGTCACGCACGCCCACCTCGACCACGTGAAGGACGTGCCGCTGCTCGCCGACCTCATGGTGGGCCGGCGTCGCCGCCCGGTCACCGTGCACGCCTCGCCCGGCGCCACCTCCACGCTGCGGCGCAGCCTCTTCAACGGGAGGCTCTGGCCGGACTTCACCCGCATCCCGAGCGCGCGGAGCCCGGTGGTCCGCCTCGAGACCTTCCGGTTCGGCGCGCCCTTCCGGATCGGCCCCTATGCCGTGGCCGCGGTGAAGGTGCGCCACACCGTGGAGTCGGCGGGGTTCGTGGTGCGGCGCGGCGCGTCCGCCTTCGCCATCTCCGGCGACACCGGCCCCACCACCGCCTTCTGGCGGGAGGTCAACCGGGCCCCCGGCCTCCGGGCCATCCTGGTGGAGATGTCCTTCCCGAACCGCATGCAGCGGCTCGCCGACCGATCCGGCCACCTGACGCCGCGGACGCTCGCCGGCGAGCTCGCCAAGGTGGAACGGCGGGACGTTCCCGTATATCTGTACCACCTCAAGCCGGCCTTCCGGGCGGAGTTGATGGCGGAGGCGGCGGCGCTCGGCCTCCCTGGCGTGACGGTGCTCGAAAGCGGCGAGGAGATCGCGATCTGACGATCTCGCTCCCGGCAAGGTGAACATGGCCTGGTTCTCGAAGCGACAGACCCTGAAGGCGCAGCCCACGAACGACAAGCCCACCGGCCCGGTCCCCGCCAAGAAGGGGGAGGGGCTGTGGACGAAGTGCGACGGCTGCGGCGAGGTCATCTACACCCAGGAGTGGGAGGGCAACTGGAACGTCTGCCCGGGGTGCGGCCACCACGACGCGCTGCCCGCCCGCCGCCGCCTGGAGATGATCCTCGACCCCGGGACCTTCGAGGAGCTCGACACCGAGCTCGTCCCCGAGGACCCGCTCGGCTTCACCGACGCGAAGAAGTACCGGGACCGCCTGAAGAGCACCTACAAGGCCACCGGCCTCCGCGACGCCTTCATCTCGGGCGTGGGCACCATCACCGGCCAGACCGTCTCGGTGGGCACCTTCGCCTTCGAGTTCATGGGCGGCTCGATGGGCTCGGTGGTGGGGGAGAAGGTGGCGCGGGTCATCGACCGGGCCTGCGAGCGCCGGGTCCCCTGCATCGTCTTCAGCTCCACCGGCGGCGCGCGCATGCAGGAGGGGATCTTCTCCCTCATGCAGATGGCCAAGACCTCGGCCGCGCTGAACCGCTTCCGCGCGGTCCGCAAGCCCTACGTCTCGGTCATGCTCCACCCCACCACGGGCGGCGTGGCGGCGAGCTTCGCCTGGCTGGGCGACGTCATCATCGCCGAGCCCAAGGCGCTCATCGGCTTCGCCGGGCCGCGCGTCATCGAGCAGACCATCCGCGAGAAGCTCCCGCCGGGCTTCCAGCGCTCCGAGTTCCTCATCGAGAAGGGGATGATCGACGCCATCGTCCCCCGCCTGCAGATGCGCGAGCGGCTGGCGCAGATCATCTCGCTGCTCGGCTAGCCGTCCCCGGCCCGAGCGGCCGCGCCGGTGCGCATTGGGCCCGATCGACTACCTCGACACGCTCCGGCCGCTCTCCATCCGCCTCGGCCTGGAGCGCATGGAGCGCGCGCTCGACGCGCTCGGGCGCCCCGAGCGCGACCTCGCCATCCTCCACGTGGCGGGGACGAACGGGAAGGGCTCGACCTGCGCCATGGCGGCGCGGGCGCTCGGCCTCGCCGGGCACCGGGTCGGGCTCTACACCTCGCCGCACCTGGTGCGCTTCCACGAGCGCATCCAGGTGGACGGGCGGTCCATCTCCGACGCCGCCCTGCAGGAGCGCATCGACGAGGTCCGCCGCGCCTGCCCGTGGCACGAGGGGGGAGGGGAGGCCGACCGCCTCACCTACTTCGAGTTCGCCACGCTGCTCGGCCTGCTGCACCTGGCGCGGGAGCGGGTCGACGCCGCCGTGGTGGAGGTCGGGCTGGGGGGGCGCTTCGACGCCACGAACGCCGTGACCCCGCGGGTGGCGGCCGTCTCCCGCATCGGCCTCGACCACATGCAGTTCCTGGGGGAGCGGGTCGACGCCATCGCCCGGGAGAAGGCGGGCATCTTCAAGCGCGGCGTCCCCGCCGTGGTGGCACGGGCCCAGCCGGCAGAGGCCCTCGAGGCGCTCCGCGACGAGGCCGCGCGCCGCGACGCCCCCTTCCACGTCGCCGGGGAGGACTGGAC
>JBAVCR010000563.1:0-5513 GCA_049586815.1 Anaeromyxobacteraceae bacterium | reverse complement strand
GCCTGCAGGCTCGCCGCGGAGAGGAGGAGGAAGAGCGCCTCGGGGTAGGGGGCCGAGAGCACGAAGCCGGCCGGGAAGAGCAGCAGGTAGAGGACGGTCCGGCCGGCCGTCTCCTCGTCGGTCGCGTCGCGCGCGATCCGCCAGACGAGGGCCAGGCCGCCGAGGAGCGCCGCGTTGGAGACGACCACCGCGGCGACGAAGAGCCCCTCCTCAACGCGCCCGGGCAGGACCGCGGCGAGGGCCCGCACGACCCACGGGTAGAGCGGGAAGAAGGCCACGTTCGACTGCACCGACTCGAGCGGCCCGCGAAGCGCATACCCCCGGGCCGCCACGTCGAGGTACCAGTGGGCGTCCCAGCGGCCGAAGGCGTCGAGGAGCGACCCGGGGAGGAAGGCCCAGCCCCGCCGCGCGGCCTCGGGAAACGGGTAGCTCCAGCTCACCGAGGCCTGCGCCCCGAACCAGGCCACGCCGAGGAGCAGGAGGCGCGTCCACGCGAAGGGGAGGAGGACCGCGCGCAGGAACATCCGGACCTTCTACATCGGCCTCCCGGGAGTTAGAACCTCCCTGGAGGCTTCATGGGCCCCTCGCAGGTGTACCGGACGTCGCTCGCGCTGCTCACCGACTTCTACCAGCTCACCATGGCCTACGCGGCCTGGAAGGGCGGGGTGGCGGGCAAGGAGGCGGTGTTCCACCTCTCGTTCCGGCGGAACCCGTTCGAGGGGGGCTACGCGGTCGCCGCCGGCCTTGCCGACGCCGTCGACCTCGCCCTTCACGCCCAGTTCACGGCGGAAGACCTGGCCTTCCTGGGGGCGCAGGCCGGCTCCGACGGCAAGCCCCTCTTCGAGCCGGCCTTCCTCGACTGGCTCTCCGCCTTCCGGCCCGAGGTGGACGTGGACGCGGTGCCGGAGGGCACGGTCGTGTTCCCCCACGAGCCGCTCCTGCGCGTGCGCGGGCCGATCGTGCCGTGCATGCTGCTCGAGACGCCGCTCCTCGCCGTGGTGAACTTCCAGACGCTCGTCGCCACCAAGGCCGCGCGCATCGTGCTCGCGGCCCGGGGCGCGCCGGTGGTCGAGTTCGGCCTGCGCCGGGCCCAGGGGATCGACGGCGCCCTCTCGGCGGCGCGCGCCGCCTGGATCGGGGGCGTGGCCGGGACCTCCAACGTGCTCGCCGGGCGCCTCCACGGCATCCCGGTGAAGGGCACCCACGCCCACAGCTGGGTCATGCTCTTCGATGACGAGCTCGAGGCCTTCGAGACCTACGCGGACGCGCTCCCCGGGAACACCGTGCTCCTCGTCGACACCTACGACACGCTCGACGGGGTGCGCCACGCCATCGAGGTGGGGAAGCGGCTCGCCTCGCGGGGACACCGCCTCGCCGGCATCCGTCTCGACTCGGGCGACCTCGCCTGGCTCTCGCAGCAGGCGCGGAGCCTCCTCGACGAGGCCGGGCTCGGGAGCACGGCCATCCTCGCCTCGAACGAGCTCGACGAGCACGTGATCCAGGCCCTCCAGGACCAGAAGGCGGCCATCGGCATCTGGGGCGTGGGCACGCGGCTCGTGACCGCCTGGGACGAGCCCGCGCTGGGCGGCGTCTACAAGCTCTCCGCCGTCCGGGACGGCCCGGATCACCCCTGGGACTACCGGGTGAAGCTCTCCGAGCAGCTCGCCAAGACCACCATCCCCGGCATCCTGCAGGTGCGGCGCTACCACCACCGGGACGGCTTCCTCGCCGACGTGATCCACGACGTCGACCTGGGGCTGCCCGAGGGTCCGGAGATGGTCGACCCGCTCGACCACACCCGGCGGCGCGTCATCGATCCGGGGACCCCGGGCGAAGACCTGCTCGTCCCGGTGCTCCGGGGAGGCAGGCCGGTCTGGGAGGCGCCGCCGCTCGCCGAGGTGCGCGCCCGGGCCGCGGCGCAGCTCGCCCGGGTCCACGCCGGCGTGAAGCGGCTCGTCCACCCCCATTCCTACCCGGTGGGGCTGGAGCGCAGCCTGTACGATCTGCGCACCCGCCTCATCCTCACGGCCCGCGAGGCCGCCACCCGGAGGACCCGTTGAAGTTCCGCGAGCTCCCGCTGCCGCCCTTCCACGATCCCGCCCACGCCGCCCGCTGGGAGTACCAGCCCGACGTGCAGGCCCTCTTCGCCGCCGCCCCGGCCTGGCGCGAGGAGCACGGCATCGCGCTCGCCGGCACCGACCACCTCGACCTGCAGGTCGTCATGGTCGACGAGCAGCGCGACTTCTGCCTGCCCGGCGGGTCGCTCTACGTGGGCGGCCGGAGCGGCACCGGCGCCGTGGACGACTCGCGCCGGCTGGCCGCCTTCCTCTACCGGAACCTGGGCTCCATCACGCGCCTCACCGCGACCATGGACACCCACCTCGCCTTCCAGATCTTCTTCGCCTCGTTCTGGGTCGACCGGGAGGGGAAGGCGCTCCGCCCCTGGCGCACCGTGACCGCAAGTGAAGTGCGGAGCGGGGCGGCCCGGCCCAACCCCGCGGTGGCTCCCTGGGTGGCGGGGGGCGACCAGGAGTGGCTGCGCGCCGAGGCCCTCCACTACTGCGAGGAGCTGGAGCGGCAGGGGCGGTACCAGCTCTATCTCTGGCCCCCCCATTGCCTCGTGGGGGGCGACGGGCACGCGCTCGTCGGGGTCCTCCAGGAGGCGCGCCTCTTCCACTCCTTCGTGCGCGGCGCCGAGTCCTGGACAGAGTTCAAGGGCACGAACCCCCTCACCGAGCACTACTCGGCGCTCGGCCCGGAGGTGGTGCGCACCCATGACGGCAAGCCCCACCGCGGGCGGAACCCCCGGCTCGTGGAGGCGCTCCTCGACTCCGACGCCCTCGTCGTCGCCGGCCAGGCGTCGAGCCACTGCGTGAAGGCCACCGTCGAGGACCTGCTCCGGGAGATCCAGGCCCGTGACCCCCGGCTGGCCCGCCGCGTCTACCTGCTCGAGGACTGCATGTCGCCGGTGGCGGTTCCGGGCGAAGCGGGCGGATTCCTTGCCGATTTCACGCCCGAGGCCGAGAAGGCACTGGCCCGGTTCCAGGAGGCCGGGATGCACGTGGTGCGGAGCACCACCCCGCTCCGGGAGTGGCCGGACCTGGGGGCGAAATAGCCGCCTCCCCCCTGCGTAGGAGGCAGAACGAGGAGAGAGACGATGAATACCTGCCCCTACTGCCTCACCCACAACGAGCCCGGCGCCGTGCGCTGCCGCCACTGCACGAGCTGGATGTCCCAGCGGCCGCTGCAGCGGGAGTGGTACCGGGCCCGCGAGGGCAAGATGATCGCAGGGGTCTGCCGGGGCCTCGCCGACCGGTTCTCCTTCCCGGTGGCGGTCGCCCGCGTGCTCTTCCTCATCTCCATCTGCGCCGGCGGCTGGGGAATCATCCTCTACGTCGCCCTCTGGATCGCCATGCCGCTCGAGCCGCTGCGCATGGTCGCGCCCCCGGTGACGGCCGGGCCGCTCGTGACCCCGCCGCCGCCCACCACGTAGGCGGCGCCTGCCGAGACGGCGACCGCGTAAGCGGCGACAGGCTCCCGTGCGACCGGCCTTCGCGGAGCGAAGAGGTCCATCACCTCGTCGCCGTAAGCCTGGCGCGCGGCTTCGAGATTATGGGACTGGCACAGGATCCTGCAGTTCCCGACCGTGGACGCCCCGCCCTTGCCCCGCGGAACGACGTGGTCGACCTGCAGGCGCGCCGTCGCGCCGCAGGTGCCCCCGTCCGCCAGGGGCCACGTACACCTGCCCCCATCGCGCTCCAGGACCTCTCGCTTGACCTTCGGCGGAACGCGGGCCCGGCGCTTCTCCTGCTTCTCGATGAGAGCCTCCAGCGCCGCGGTCAGCACCTGCTCGTCGGTCGCGCCAGGGTTCCGGTGCGACTCCCCCCCTTTGGCCCTCTTCAGCAGCGCCAGGAACTCCTTCGAAACCGTCAGGTGCATCCGGCTCGACGCGCCGGTCATTGGCTCGACCATCGTCCGTTCGGTCGAGAGCCGCTCGACGACGGGCGACGCCTCCTCCGTTCGGGTCCTTCCGAGTTCGCCCAGGCGAATTTTCGGAACCCCCTCCTCCGCCGCGTCGACCTGCTCCACCCGGGTCACCACCGTCCTCGTCGGTACGTTCGGCCGGGGCTTCAACTCCGCCGCCAGTTCCAGGGCCTCCTGCTTGGAGAGGCCGTAGAACCTCGGAAGCACCGCCGGCAGGTTCTCCTCCGTCGCCACCGAGGCCAGGACCGCGGCGGTGGTGAAGCACAGTTTCCCCTCGCCGATCGGCTTCAGCACGACGGGGAATCGCTGGACGAGCCAGGCGGCGGCGCGCCGGTGGTGGGCCGCCGCCCGGGAGAGCTTCAGTCCGTGGTGGAGATACGAAAAAAGGTTCGCGTGCCCGAGGGCGCGGAAGTGCTCTCGTCGGTCGAACTCGGCCAGGGCCTCGAGGAAGGCGGCCAGGGAGGTGAGCTCGACGCGAAGGAGGTCGACGAGCCGGGCGTGGAAGGAACGGGCCTCGGTGGGATCGATGTCGTTCATGCAGCAACTTTCTCATGCGATGTCCGGGCCTCCGGAGGCGCACGAGGACGGTCGCAGGCGAGCGATCTCTCGCGAAGATCTCCGACCTCGCCAGGAACTCCGCGCGTGTCCCTGGAGCAGAATGCGGCACCGAGAAACGCACTCCCGCGCCACCCCGGTCGCCGCCAGCGAATCCAGCGGGAACCCCGTCAAGGACAGCGTTTCCTTACGCCCCATCTGGTCGAAGGTCCGCGACGCGGACGGTGCGGCGGCGCCCGAGACGCGACGTCACGGACGGTGAATCAGCCCCGGCGACGCGATTCCGTCGAGGAAGCCCCGCCCCCTCGCTACGGTGCCCGCTCGCCGCCCTGCGCCCCACCCACGATCCCGGTGCCGGCCAGTGCCAGCCGGTCCCCCTCCACCCGGCCGAGGAGCCGCAGCACCCCGTCGATGAAGGTGATGGGGTGGGGCGGGCATCCCGCCACCCAGAGGTCGACGGGGATGTCCGGCACCCCCGGCATGCCGTTCGACTGCACCGGGCTGTCCCGGAAGATCCCGCCCGAGCAGGCGCACGCCCCCACCGCGATGACGAGGCGGGGCGCGGGCGTCGCCTCCCAGGTCTTCCGCAGGGCCTCCCGCATGTTCTCGCTCACCGGCCCGGTGACGACGATGCCGTCGGCGTGGCGGGGCGAGGCCACGAAGGCCACGCCGAACCGGGACATGTCGAACTGGACGTTGCCCGACGCGTTCAGCTCGGCCTCGCAGCCGTTGCAACCGGCGGCCGAGACCTGCCGGAGCCGCAGCGAGCGCCCGAAGAGCTTGCGCGCCTTCTCGTCGAGGGCGCGGGCGAGGAGCGGCGCCTTTCCGTCGACCGTGAGCTCCTCCCGCGTGCGGCCCGAGATCCGGTAGTCGCGGGTGAACCGGATGGCGCCGGGGCTCGCCTCCTCGCAGAGGCCGCAGAAGGTGCAGCGCCCGAGGTCGATGGCGAGGCGCGCCGTGCCCGGGTCCCGCAC
>JBAVCR010000562.1:0-2499 GCA_049586815.1 Anaeromyxobacteraceae bacterium | reverse complement strand
CGAGGTCTTTCCCGAGCGCGAGGAGCGCGGCCGCGTCGGCGAGGGCGCCGGCGGTGCGCCGGACCTCGGCGGTGGAGCGGAAGGGGCGCTCCTGGAAGGCGCCGGCCCCGACCGATCCCCATTCGTCGCGGGGGCGGTCGAGGCCCGGGAAGTAGCGGGGCCGTCGCCGGGTCACCGCGGCCACCACCTCGCCGAGCGGCGTGTCGAGCGCCGGAGCGGGTCCGGGCGCCGCCGCCTCCTTCCGGATGCGCTCGGCCTTCCAGCGCAGCTCGAGCAGCTGGCCGAAGCCGCGCTGGAAGACGGTCTTGAGGGGCGTGGCGGCGAGCACCGAGGCGGCCGCCTCGACGTCGCCTCCGGAGAGCGACTCGAGACCCATCTCGAGGAGCGCCCGGGCCGACTCCACGGCGCCGCGGACGGCCTCGGGGTCGGCCGGGTCCACCTGGTCGGCGACGATGGAGGCGTTGGCGGCGGCGAGCGCCTCGAGCTCGAAGCGGCCGAGCTCGGACGCGGGAAGCCGGGCGGCGGCGCGGTCGAGCAGCGTGTCGCTGCGGAAGGAGGAGAGCCAGAAGCCGGGCGGGCGATCGGGCAGGCCGGCCGGGGCCGCGCTCCGCACGGCCGGCCGGGCGAACCAGGAGAGCGCCTCCTCGAAGGTGGGGTAGCCCAGGTCGGAGAGCCGGCCGTCGCGCCAGCGCCGGGCGTTCTCGGCGAGGTCGCTGTCGAGCTCCCAGCGGACGGTGGAGAGGATCCGGCCGGCCAGGAAGGCGTCCTTCGCGTAGAGGTCGTCGAGCAGGCGCCGGACGGCCACGTAGTCGGCGCCGTCGGCCTGGAACTCGACGATGTAGCGCCCCTCCGCGGTGCGGACGAAGCGGTCGCTCTCGAGGTCTGGATCCTCCTCCTCCTCGAGGTCGTGGATCCGGATGGTGGAGCGGAGGAGCAGGGACATCAGATCGGGGTCGATCGCCTCGAGCTTCTCGCGCCAGGCCCCGATGTCCGCGTCGCTCTCCGAGGCCGGCCCGCGCGCCGCGCGGATCCAGGGGAGGATGCGGACCGGGTCGACCTCGCCCCCACGCCAGGCGTCGAGGTCGAGGAAGGTGCGGAACTGCTCGGGCGAGGCGAGCTGGACCACTTCCGAGGCGTCGGCGAGGCCGGCGTCCTGGATGGCGTGGAAGAGCTCGTCGGCCGGGAGCGCGCGGACCACCGCGCCCGGGTCGGGCTGCTCGAGCAGGAGGTCGAGGCGGCGGCGTCCGGAGAGCCCGGACAGCGCACGGCGCACCTCCGCCATGGCGGCGGCGGCGGGCTGCTCCCCGTTCTGGGTATCCGGGCTCAGGCCCGTGCGGTGGCCCGGGCGCCGTGGTGCGGCGCCTTGGCGATGCGCCCGGCCTTCAGGCAGCGGGTGCAGACGCGGACGTGCCGGACGGTCCCGTCGACCGTGGCACGAACCGAACGCAGGTTCGGGAGGGAGCGAGTCTTCGTCTTGTTGTTCGCGTGGGAGACGTTGTTGCCGACGAGCGGCCCCTTCCCACAGATGTCGCAGCGACGTGCCATTGGCTTTTTTTCCTAGAAAAGAGGGCGGGTTAATACGCGGGACGGGGCCCCACGTCAAGCTACTTCGGCCGGTTCTTCGTCCCGAGGTGCCGTTCGATGGCATGGGCGGCCTGCCAGGCCGCGTGGAACTGCCCTTCCGTGCCGAGGCCGGGGACCACCTCCCGGCCTGCCAGGAAGAGATTCGCGATCGGGGACCGGGTGGGGACGGCGCCGATCCCGAGGACCCGCTCGGGGGTGGAGGCGAGGAGTGGATGGAACGCCCGGCCAGCCGGCCGCCTGCCCGGCTCGGACTCGAGGACGGTGGCGCGATCGAGGAAGGGCAGGGTCAGGTCGACGACGCGGCGGAGGCGCTCCATCGCCGCGGGTTCTCCTTCGGGGCCGCCCGGGGAGGCGATGGCGGCGGTGAGGACCCGCTCCCCCGGGCTCGTCTCGTGCCCCTTCGCCGCACCGCGGGTGGCCGGGAGGGCCTGGAGCAGGACGGCCTCCCCCTCCGGGCCGAGCGCGAGCACCACGTCGCCGAGCGGAGGCGGGAGCGCGTCGGCGTGCAGCACCCAGTTGCGCGTGACGAGGGCTCCCGCCGGTGCGGCCGGAGCGATCCAGTCGCCGATCCGGCCGGCCCGATCGCCGAGGAGCGGGGCGAGCGCCCCCGGATCCCCGGCGAAGAGGAAGGCGCGGGCCGCAAAGCGGGACTCCCCGCCCTTCACCCGCAGGAACGAGACCGTCCGCCCATCCATCTCCAGGGCGGAGACCTGGGTGGGATCCCCCTCGCCGCCGAGCAGCTCCCCGCGAGACTCCGAGATGCGTCGGCGGAGCAGCGCCGCCAGCGCGGCCTCGCCGCCGGCGAGCCGGAGGGTGCCGTGGAGCGCAGCGCCGAGCGTCCGGGAGAACCCGAGCGGCGTGGGCGCCCCGTCGAGGGAGGTGAGGAAGGGCCAGGCGGCGCGCAGCGCGCCGGCG